>JAUVKM010000216.1 GCA_030596265.1 Candidatus Cloacimonadota bacterium | reverse complement strand
ATCATCAGGTTTATTGATATAGCCGTGTTCATCGGAATTTATTGTTCCGTCACGATCTAAAAAAACTGCTTTTTTCATATCCCTCCAAGTATTACAAATATCCTGTTTACAACTCTCGCTAATCCTATTCGAAAATTTATCGGTCAATTCGGAGAATTGACCCTACAAGAAAATCATTGTAGGGACGATTACCCTTAATCGTCCGAATATCATGCACAATATATTCTTAATAAATCCAAAACATTTCGGTTCAATCTACAAGAATGAACCTGCTTTTTTCTCAAAGACGGAGCTTTGAGTTACTAATCTCTTCCTGCTTTTCTGTTGTTCCCTCTCTTATTTTTGAAGAGAGGGACTGCAGGGTGAGTTACATTTTTAACTATGATCAGAAGTACTGAATTTCAGAGCATCTTCTAATTTAATATCAAATAATTTAAATTGATAATTCCAATAATCACCCTGTTTTGTATATTTAAATGTCATCTTCCAACAATGCAGATCCCGAGTGATCGTAAAATTGTGCGATACCAATTCATCTGCTTCCAGATCTATATAATTATCGTAAGAAATTGCCCAATTCTTGGTGATGCGTGCCGAAACTGACATCCGTAAATTGCTGGAATAATCATCAATTGCATATTGTGCTTTATTAAGTTTAAAAATATGCGATACTGTAAAAGCCCAATTTTTTGCTTCTCTATTCAATTCATCAAGTTCTTCCAGAGTAGTTATGGTCCGTTCTGTATCAGTATCAATTGAATCACTACTAAAGAAATCACCGGAAACAAAGTCATTTTTTGCAAGTGGAAAGTAATCAACATAATTTGCATCACCGGATAATTTAAGGGCAGAAGTTAAATTGAAATTCCAATTTGTTACACCGAGTTTCCACTTCCTCGGATCCCAGCCACTAACACCCAGATCATAAGTAGCCTGTGAAAAACTACCGGAAGAATTTGTTGAAATATCAACTACTCCAAAACTGATCTTATTCGGTCTTAATTTAACTGAATGCGAGATATCGCTAAACCCGTTATCTTTTTCATAATCATAACTTATGCCGGAAGCTATACTGAAGAAATCATTTATCTTACGTTCTTTGATCTTCTTTATTGCGGCAAGTTTAAGCTGCCATTTATTCCCCAGTGAAAAACTCACCTTCCTACTTTTCACGGCAGAACTTACTCCTATACCGCCAAAACTGTAAAATCTATCGTTCTCGGAAAAATCGGGACGGTAAGTAAAACTTAATTTGGGAGTGATAATATGACGGATCGCAGAGACATAAAAACCGGGTAATGCTCTTATTCCATAAAGATTGAATGATAAAGAAGAGTTGGAGTTGTAATCCATTCCACGCACAAATTTCACATTATTTTTATCTCTATCAAACCAGGCTTCATTGCCGGAAACAGATTGAGATAAATTCAACCATCCTTTTAATTTATAAGAATAACTCAAACTTGCCATATGTTTCACGCCGGCATTATGTTGATTTCCTGTAACATAAGTTGTATCAGGCCCGAGTGTGTCATCGTAAAGAATATCCCAGATTGTAGCTGTAGAATCATTAATATCTCCTTCGTGAGTTGCCTTAACTCTGTATGAATAAGAAAAATTTTCCCACCAAACATCTTCGGGTATATCATCAATCTCATTAACAAAAATTTCGTAAACCGGTCTGGATGGCAATGAATAAGAAATACTGGGCAAAGTAATATCTTTTGTTTGGTTTTCCAGATCATCGATGTAATTTGCCAAGATGTATAAGGTGCTGTTAAAAAGCGGTTTTTTAAATGCCGTTGAAGATGTGATCTTCTCTGCAAGACGCTCATCCAGATCCTCACTTCCTTCCCAAATCCTTTTACTGCTTATGAAGTTTAGATTCATATCAAAAGTAGTTTTGTTACCAAAATCATGATGGTGTCTACTCTTTATATTCCATTCATATTGAGATATTTGAGATCCTTCTATTTTCTTCTGCAAAATGGCATTAAAAAAGCCATTATGAACATATCTTTGTTTATATTTAGAACGGAATCCCAGTTCCCAACCTGTTAGTTCATAATAGTCTAATGCTAGTGTGAAATCTGCATGATCTCTATAGGCAAAATAATAGGCAATATTTTCCAGATATTTTCCTTTTCTTTTATTCCATCCCGGGGATGGAACCAAAATGCCTGACTGTCTACCACGTTTTAAAGTAAAGGTTCCAAAAGGAAATCCAAAAACAGGGAAATGGTTTACATAGAAAACAACCGGTTTTGCAACAAATTTGTCATTCCGGTAAAATCGAAGCTCTTTAGATTTAATATAAAAATGTGGATGTAAAGCATCACAAGTTGTAAAAACTCCATCGTCTACATCGTATGTGTCATCATCAATTTTTCTTATCTCAGTTCCGTAATAATAGCCCTTATCAAATTTACTAGCTCCACTTGTAACCAAACCCCATTTGGTTTGAAGATCGTAACAAATATCTCTTCCCAGCATATTCTGAGATCCATCCTGCAGATATGATTTCCCCTTGGCAAAAGCCTGTTCCTTTTTCAGATTGATCATAATTGTATCTGCTTTTATTATGGAAGAATGGTACGTAACAGAAGTATTCCCACTTAATTGAATAATCTCACTTTCTATATTGTAATCAATGCTGTCTGCTACATAAATAAGTGAATCAGATTGAAGACTAACTATAACCTCTAATGAATCTGTAAATAAAGAATCAACCGTATGAGGTTTTTCTTTCTCTACTGTTTCCTGTGTCCAGGAAAATACAGCAGCTACGATAAATATTGAAGCAAAGATTATTATTGCTTTTTCTTTATTAACAGATATTTTCATATTTGGCATTATTCTGGGTACAACAAATGTGTCAAGTATGGTGTGCATCAAGACATAATGGCTAGTTTCGGCAATACCAACCGTAACAAATATTTTGACACAATTGAAACAGAAAAATTTGTTTACTGGCAGAGGTAAAAAATGGAAGATAAGAAAAACTTTGTTTTTAGTTATTCTTTTCAGTATTTAGAGAGGAAAGTAATAGGATTCAAATGGATCAAATAGTATATATTGGACTTTTTATATTTCTTTTCTCTGCTGCCTTGCAGGGTCTTACAGGTTTTGGGTTTTCTATTCTTGCTATTCCTCTGATCACGTTATTCATCTCACCTAAAACAGTAGTTCCTATTTTGCTTATTTATTCTATGATCATAAATATTGTTGTCCTTTATTCTGCCAGAAAAACAGTTAACCTCAAGAAAATCTGGATCCTGTTGGCAACTGGAATAATTACAATGCCCTTGGGCGCACATTTACTGGTAATTATGAATGAAGATCTGCTCAAGATATTTATTGGTTCAATGATATTGATTTTTGGGATTTTACTACTAATTGGCTTTCGCAAGCAATTTAAAAATGAGAAGATAGCCATGTTACCCGTGGGAATGCTCAGCGGTTTGTTGGGTGGTAGTATTTCTATCAGCGGTCCTCCTATCATTCTCTTTTTTTCGAATCAAGATGTAGATAAACACGCCTTTCGCGGTAATTTGGCAGCATATTTTTTTATCTTGAATTTGTTCACAATTCCGGTTTATTATTGGAATGGACTTCTCACAGAAGAAGTTTGGAATTATTCCTTAACTTTTCTACCCGGTCTCTTGATCGGTGTTTTTCTGGGAAATTTTCTTTCTCATAAGATAAAAGATGATCATTTCAGAAAACTGACATTGACCCTTTTAATAATTATGGGAATACTTTCAATCATCTCCGGACTGAAGTAAATCAAATTTTTTGTTATAAATTTCATTAAATGTGAACTGGCAATGCATTCAATAGCAATAGAACATTTTCATTTGACAGAAAGCTGAGTATTAAAAATTTGTATTAAAATTTAATAAATCAAAGGAGTTAGATTATGCCCTTTATTTCCAATACAGATAAGGAACGAAAGGAGATGTTGGCAGCGATTGGAGTAGGAAAATTCGAAGATCTGTTAGACAATATCCCTGGCAAATTCCTGTTGAAAAAAGACTGCTGCTTGAATGATGCATATTCCGAACTGGAAATTACTCGAAAAATCTCGAAATTGGCTGCAAAGAATATTTCTTCAACTATAGCTAATGCTTTTCTGGGTGGTGGAATTTATGATCATTTTATTCCTGCTGCTGTCGATCATGTAATTTTGAAACCTGAATTTCACAGTGCTTATACGCCATACCAAGCTGAAGTTAGCCAGGGAACTCTACAGTATATTTATGAATATCAAACCATGATCTGCGATCTTACCGGAATGGAAATTTC
>JAUVKM010000182.1 GCA_030596265.1 Candidatus Cloacimonadota bacterium | reverse complement strand
ATTGAATTCATATAATATTTTTGCAAAATAAATATGATAAGGGAATTGATATGAATTTTCTGGAAAAACTTTTAAAAAACATATTACATAAAAATCTATTTCTTTATAATTTTCTGGTAACACTTATCACTCTTCTAATCTTCTTTGGAATATTTTTTCTGGGAAGCTTATTGGTTTTAGCAGTAGGTTACTATATTGCATTTTCTGCTAATACAGATGCTACTTCACTCGGCGCTATCATGCTCACGATCATCATTCCCCTCGTTATTGGCATCTTAGATCTTGCCCTTTGCCTATTTATATTAATCGTAAATTTGAAGTTTAAAAGCCCAAAGGAATAATAATGAATAATTCATCAGAAGAAAATATCTATCGCAAATTACAACAGCATCTCGATAATTTTCCGATTGGTTTTCCAGCTACAAAGTCTGGTGTGGAAATCGAAATTCTTAAATTCCTCTTCAATACTCTGCAAGCAAAAATTGCTTCCTGCTTGAATCTGGCACCTAAAACACCTGCCAAAGTCAGACAGAGATTAATAGATCGTTTTCAAATTGAAATGACAGAAAATGAAATGGTTGATCATTTACACCAAATGTTCATGAGTGGTTGTCTGGAACGCTCTGGTAAAGTAGGATCTTTCCGTTATTCCAATGCTATGCTGGCAATCGGGATGTTTGAATACCATGTAGATCATCTAACCAAAGAATTTGTGGAAAACATGAACGAATATTTTGATGAAGCATTTTCTGAAGAATTCCATAGAACAGCAATTCCACAATTGCGAACAAGTCCGCACACCAAGGCACTTTTACCAGAACACAAAATAGCCACTTATGATGATATGCGTTTGTTTGTGCAAAATATAGAAAAACCGATCCAGGTAGCGAACTGCATTTGTAAACAGGGAGAGGCTTTGTTGGGAAATCCCTGTAAACAAACTGATGATATTGAAATATGTTTAATGTTCGGCAGTAAAAGTTATGCTGAACGTGAACAAGCTCGAGGGATTTCCAAAGAGGAGTGTTTGGCAATTTTGGATAGAGCAGAAAAAGAAGGAATGGTACTTCAGCCTGGAAACACAATAGAACCCTTTTGCATCTGTATTTGTTGCGGTTGTTGTTGTGGAGTTTTAAAAGCTGCTAAACAATTCCCGAATCCAGCTCGATTGTTTGCAACAAACTATTTTGTAGAAGTGGATATTGATAATTGTACTGGCTGTGGGATCTGTGTAAAACGCTGTCAGATGGAAGCAATAGTTATTGAGGAAAAGAAAGCTATCATTAATCTGGAGCGTTGTATTGGATGCGGTTTGTGTGTTACTACTTGTCCTACCACAGCAATGAAACTTATCAAAAAAGAAAAAGAGACTATTCCTCCTAAAAACATGGCAGCTCTTTATATGAAAATACTCAAAGAAAAATTTGGTAAGCGGAAAATGATGATGAAAATGTTGAAATTGTTGTTAGGGTAATTAGAGCAGCTCCTATTTCAAAATTAGAAGGAAAATATGATAGGAACACTTATTAACGTAGGCACAATCATCCTTGGCAGTATTATTGGTTTGATCTTGCATACTCGGCTTTCCAAACGTTTTACTGAAGTTGCCTTTCAAGGAATTGGTATTTTCACAATCTTTCTGGGAATTGCGATGGCTCTGAAATCTGATGCTTATTTACTTATCGTACTCAGTTTAATCTCCGGTTCTCTCATTGGAGAAGCTCTCAACCTCGAAGCCTGGATGGATAATTTGAGTGATAAACTTAAAACTAAATTGAAATCTAAAAATGACAAATTCTCTGAAGGATTAGTAACTGCTTTTCTTCTTTTCTGCATGGGTTCAATGACTATCCTGGGAGCGATTGAAGAAGGACTAGGTGGCAAGCCAAACCTGTTGCTCACAAAAGCGATCATGGATGGTTTTGGCTCTATTGCTCTCTCTTCTGCACTTGGAATCGGTGTGATGTTCTCTGTGATTCCACTGTTTATCTATCAGGGTGGACTCACTCTACTCACATCTGTTTTTGGAGATTATTTCAGTGAAGTTTATATTAATAATCTTTCTTCGGTTGGTGGAATTCTGCTAATTGGTCTGGGATTACGTATTTTGGAGATCAAACAGATCAGAGTATTGAATATGTTACCAGCATTATTGATAATCTTACTTCTAACCTGGATTAGGAATTTGTTATGAACCAATACAAAAAAAAATTAAATGACCTTTATGCCCCCATCAGTTTCATTTCATTAAATCAGAAATTGATTGAGAAATACAGGAAAATCCATAATCGTGCAATTGGTAGATTTACTTCGTATTGTATTATCACTCTTTTTCATAGTATCGTTATCTATATTGGTATCGCTTTTGATAAATCAAATAAATCAAGTTCTATGTATAAGTTTAATCACGAAATTATCAAGAAAAAACTTTTAATTAAAGATTATAAAAAATGGTGTGAATTATACAATTCTACATTCGATAATGTGACAACAATAATTGATTTACGTAATAAGTTCCATGCTCATAAAGATTCTGAATTTGATATTACTAAATTTTGGGAACAAAATTCTGAAGAATATGATAAGATTCCAATGATTGCAGAAAATTGTATCAAACTTTTTGATATCCTTTCTCAAGAAATATTAGGTTATAAGTTAAGTTTTGATTCACCAGAGAATGATATAATAGATCAATTTGATTTGGTTTTTACTAAATATGATAATTAAACATATTCCATTAAATCAAAACATTTTACAGGTAGCTCTGAAAGAACTGGATTCCAGCAAATGCCTATTGCTCTTTCCCACTCGCAAAAGTAAACAAGAAGCACAAAAGATGTATCAATCCAGTTGGGATTTTAATGAGCATCGATTTTTGACAATGGATGAATGGAAGGATAAGATCTTCCATTCCAAATTACCAATACTAAAAGAAGAGAAGCGAACTTTAATGTTCTATATATCACTCACAAAAGAGAACAAGGAATTCTTTAGAATTAAAACTTATTTTCAGTCGATAGAGCTGGCTAATAACTTTTTTAATTTCTGGGAAGAGATTAATGAGGAGATGATCTCTGAAGATGACATCGATGAAGTTCTCTTCTCTAAACATACTGCAAATAATTGGCAACTTAATTCATTTAGGCAGCTTCTACAGATCAAAGAGCAATATTATGAACTTCTAAATAAAGATCATTTTTCTGATACAATATTTCTCCGTAATTTCAGTGATCTGCAATATGAATTGAACTTTGATAAGATTGTTGTTGTGAATCAGTTCTATTTTACAGAACTTGAGAAAAAGATTTTGCATAAATTTGATGATAAAGTGCTGATATGCTTACAGATCCCACCAAAATTCTACAATGAAGAGGAGTTGAGTTTCAAAGAGAATTTTGATGCAAGTGCCTTACAATCAGTTCTAAAGCAAAAGATTAAAGTTATTCAATCCACAGAACAATTTCAAATGATCGGGGATTTACTTTCTACTATTGATCTACAACAGAAAAACACAATTATCGATTTCAGGTTCAATTCACGTTCTTATGCTAGTTTTCTATCACGAGAACATTATTCCATTTCCAATTCTCTGCCATTTTCAGGAACAGGTTTATTCAGATTCTTCCAAACTTTACAGGATCTTCTTCATTCAATTGTATGGGAAGGAACTCCCTTTTTATTATCTCTTCAGGAATTGTTGAATGCTGCTCTTTCAGATGATTTCTTAGAAGTTTTTGAAAACGATAAAACCAAGCATGAGCAGATAAGAACATTCCTTTTCAAGTGTATCGATAATGATATTCAATATCTCGATCTTGATTATTTCTCAAAACGAAACAAAGAATTTATACCTGTTTTTAAGCAGATATTTGAACTATTAGTTAAACTTAGGGAAATTGATAGTATTGCAGTTCTCATTGAGTTCATCGAGAACAATATTAATATTGAAAAATTAACCGATAGAGAAAACGTAAAAACTGATATTCTGAAAGTATTCTACGAACTTCTTTCGGATTTTGTTTCTATCGAACATATTGGATTGAGTACTAATTGGATCAAGATTTTTCCACATAATATATCAACAAATTTATTGCAGTTATTTCTGGATTACATGAAACCCAAGCAGATCAAATACACTTTGAAAGAGCAATCCGACAATCGAGTTCAGATCACGTCCTTGCAGGATACCAGAAACCTGCATTTTGAAAACGTTTACATCTTGAATGCAATCGAGGGAATTCTTCCTGCTGCAAAACATACTCAATTTTTATTTTCTGAAAACCAGAGAAAACAACTTTTGTTGAAAACCTATGAGGATATCAAACTTCGTGATAAATATTATTTCTATCGTCTTCTTGCAACCTCCAACAAAGTAACAGTTTTTACACGTACAAATTTAGAAGAAAATATTGAAGTAAGTTCTTTTATTGAAGAATTGAAATTATTCGATCTCATCGAGGAAATTGAGCTTCCTAAAACTGATTTGTATCAGCAAGTTTTTAATTCATTGTTAGTGACGAATGATCATCCTCTTCCCAATCAAAGCGAAATCTCTGATGACTTCTTTTCCATTCCATTTGATAAAGCAGATCTGAATAATAATGAGCTCCCCTTAAGTTTTTACAAATGGGAGAAACTTAAGAAAGATCCATTCGCATTTTATCTTGAATTCATTACAAATTTGAAAAAGCGAGATCCTGTCCTCTCACAGGATTTCAGCAATAAACTTATTGGAACTATCTCACACAGCGTTTTCACAATGATATGGGAACGCCTGATAGAAGTTTATCATGGAAACAAACTGCATCATAATTTTATGTTTAACACCAAGCAATATGTAGATCAGGCAATCGAGTATTTTATCAAATACAAAATGAAATACATCTCTCCTCATAATTATTCAGAGAATTATTTCAGGAATATTTTTGTTCCGATCTTAAAAGATGGAATTACTAATTTCTTCTACCGTCTTCATAATGATCTTAAATTTACCGATGCAAATATCACAATATTCCCAGAAACAGGAAGAACCGAGCAA
>JAUVKM010000003.1 GCA_030596265.1 Candidatus Cloacimonadota bacterium | reverse complement strand
TCAAGAGCAAAACTCTGTTCAACCCAGGTTGTGCCGCCATCGGTTGTAGCCAATATCTCACCATCAATACCTACAACCCAGAGGTGATTGTTATCACCCATTCCAATTCCATAGAGATTTTCATCGGCAGGATTTGCTTGGTTAATCCAGTTTTCCCCACCATCGATAGTATGAATAATTGTATTGGACCCAGTTGCCCAACCTTCGTTAACATCATAGAAAATAACATCTTTCATTGAATCGGTGGTAGGATTTGTCTGTGCCGCCCAGGTTACGCCACCGTCAACTGTGTGAATAATATAATCGCTAGCAGAAACAGCCCAGCCATTAAGGGCATCAATAAAAAAGATTGAATAGATTTTACTGCTTATGCCACTGGTTTGTGGAGCCCAGGTTACCCCACCATCAGAAGTATGAATAATTTCGCCATAGCTTCCAGCTGCCCAACCATTAAGAGCATCAACGAAACTAATAGATTGCAGATTTGTTGTTGTTGTACTATTTTGTGATGTCCAGATATTCCCACCATCCGTAGTATGGAATATCAGTCCATCATTTCCCGCAACCCATCCTTCTAAATTATCAACAAAGCTTATATCATAGAGCCTTTCTGTTGTATCGGTTTCCTGGTATTCCCACGTTGTTCCACCATCTTGTGTATACATTACAAGACCTTCACTTACAACTGCCCAACCTTCATCACTAATGAATTGGATCTCGGAAATATACCCTCCTGCTACAAAGTCCCAATCTGCAAATAATGATAGTGAACAAAAGGTGAGCAGAATAAAACTTAAGATAAAAATTAATTTTTTCTTTTTCATTTTTTTCTCCTTGTTTTAAGAATAATATTTGTTCAACACAATAATTCGAATTAAAGATCATAAATCCGAATTTTTTCTTAGCGAAATTGATATTAATTATATTTTGGAAATTTGGTTTTATACAAAGTTATTTCTTCGATCTTCCCCTAAACGTCTTTCAGATAAAATTCTTCTGTCAAATTTAACAGGGATGTCCCGCTTTCTTCTCTCAATTGCTCTCCTATTGTCACTATCACGTTTAATCATTTACTTCTCCTTTTATATTTTTTCAGAAGATCTTTTCTTTATCTTCTCTTATAATATTTTTTGAGGTGTTTGATAATTAGAATTTAAAATGGAATTATTGTTTCTTTTGTTATTCATTAAAATATGCATCTTAACTGGATTAAATAATTGATGTTTGACATGAAGATAGATACTTATGACAGTTTCAACAGTTCCATATTTTTTTAATTTGTTCATAGCACACCACAAAATTGAACTTTTTAAAATAAACTTAAAATTTCTTTTTAAAAATCAATCATATTATACATGAAACAAATAAATATATTTGCTTTTACAAAGTCAATATTTTAACAAAAGTTTTTTTACAAATATAATTTTGACGTTAAACAAATATATTTGTTTTCATCGAGAAAAAAAATGCCCTGACGATAAAACCATCAGGGCAAATTCTACTATCCAATATGTAAGAGAAACTATTTCTCTTACAATAATGTTAGGGTAAAACTTATTATTTTAGAAGGATCATTTTTCTTGCAGAGGAATAGTTTTTGGAATCCATTTTGTAAAAATAGATTCCACTTGAAACAGCCTTGTTGCTATTGTCTCTACCATTCCATGATGTAAAGTGAGCACCTTCCTGCAAGCTCTCTGAAACCAGAGTTCTTACAAGCTGCCCGCGCGTGTTGTAAATTTTCAAGCTCACAAAACCATCTTCTTTGATACTGAAACTGATATTAGTATCAGGATTGAATGGATTAGGATAGTTCTTGCTCAGATCATTTATAAAAACTGGAACTACTTCCGGTTCAGTTCCCGATGTAGGATCGAAAGCATTTCCTGTTCTTTGGGGGTTACGTTTGAAGTTTGCCCAGTGTACTGCGCCGCTTGAGCCTTTGTAATCTATCAGGAAGTAGGATAGTTGGTTTGGAACAAGTATCTCAATGTCTCCGTCATCATCAGCATATCCTAAAGCAGGAGCAACTTTAACAGAACTTCCTAAATATATTGGGAACATGAATGTTTCGTTACCGGTGATATCTATTGAATGTAAATATCCTGCATTGTCTCCAAATACAATATCAGGAGTTCCATTTGCATCCATATCAACGATGACTGGTGTTGAATCAACTGATTCACCAAGAGCAACAGGGAAATTTGGAAGATCATTTCCTGCTTGATCTACCAGATGAATATTACCGGGTTGATCAATAAAACAAATATCGTTATTCCCATTATTATTGAAGTCAGCAGTTACAAGTCCTGTAAGAATTTGATTACCAACAGCTATATCCCAGATAAGAGAACCATCATTATCGATAGCAAAAATTGTACCCGGAGTTGTGGCGATCAGTACTTCTGGATCGGCATCTGCATCAATATTGGTAATAGTTGGGCCATTGGTTGATCCCAAGCCAAGATCATAAGGCCATCCTGAAAGATTGGAGCCTGTATTGGAAGAGATCGCATTCAAGGAGCCTGATATTGTTACAACCAACACTTCAAGATTCCCATCATTATTCAAATCATCAACAGCAGCAGAAGCCATTACCGGAGCATTCAAAGCAGCTGGGAAATTTGGAAAGGCTGAACCATCTGAGTTGATAATATGAACCGCACCGGCAGGGAATGTACAAATAATAACTTCCATTGTGCCGTTACCATCAACATCGGCAATCATAGGATTGCTTTTAATATTTCCACCGGCATTATAATCAAAAATAATATTACCATCATGATCATAAGCAATTACATGACCTGCATCATTACCGATAACAATATCTTCAATATCATCACCATCCACAGTACCAGCTGCAACAGCAACACCAATTGTAGCACCTGTATCGATTGGGAATGGGGCAACTGGAGTTCCATCTTCGTGCATAACATGGAGCATTCCATCATGATCACCAAAGATCATTTCTCTTGAGCCGTCGTCTTCAAGGTCAATAATAACTCCACTTGAAGTTGTTACACTTCCCAGAACTAAAGGCCAACCCGCTTGAGCCATAGTTAGTTCTACTACTAATTCATGCACTACAAGATAAGGCCATGCAGCATTCGGATTAGCTGAAATAGTTAAAGTGAGTGGAATAGAAAGATCAGTAAATTCGTCAGGAGTTTCGAAACTAAATGGATCACTGGAATTCCATCCGCTTGATCCAGAGGGGATATCAGAATAAATGCTTTCATCATTTAGTATCGTTACCTCAGCAACTTCGCAACTGAGAGTAGCAATAATATCTTCTGCATCAAGCCAGAATTCGTCATTTCCTATATTGATAGAAAGGTTTATAATTTCACCTGGATTTGGAACGCCATCACCGTCACCAGTTTGTTCGGTTATTACAATTTCTGCAATAGAGAGTTTGGGGATAAGATCGTACATTGTTCCTTTAAGAGAATTGACACGTCCTGCTCCTAACTCACCAATATTACCAGGGTTAACAGCATCAATATTGTCACAAGTGTATTCTAATCTGGTTTTTAATTCTTGAGGAGTTAAATTAGGATGAATAGACTTGATAAGACCGGCAACACCGGCTACAATTGGAGAAGCCATTGAGGTTCCATTAAAGCTTGCATAACCATTCCCTGCAATTATTGTAGAATATATACTTGCACCTGGTGCGGAAACATCAACAGGTGCTCCATAATTAGAAAACATAGCCTTTACGTCACTATTAGGTCCCGTAGCAGCAACACAAACAGCGTTAGTAGCGTTGCTAGGGTAATGAGGATAAATCCCAATATCTAAATTTTCATTTCCAGCAGCACAAACTACAATTGCTCCTTGACCTATGGCGTAGTTTACTGCATAATTAGCTGTAGATGAACCACCGGAACCACCCCAACTACAGTTGATTATATCAGCACCAGAATCTGCACAATAATAAACTCCATTATAGCCATTGGTAATATAAACTGATGATTGATTATTTGGTGCATGACGGGATGAAATAAGTTTAACATTCATCATTGGACCAGTAACACCAAGATTATTATCTCCTACAGCACCGGCACATCCTGCAACGTGAGTACCATGATCATTAGCTGAATAACCTTGGTATGATTGGTTACTTTGAGTACCATAAAAATTCCAGCCAATGCAATCGTCTATCTTTCCATTTCCATCATCATCTATTCCATTACCTCCGGAAACAACTCCGGTCGTCCAGTTTATGGTCATGTCATTTCCACCGGATGTTGAATAAAGTTCTGGTTCATTTATCCAGATATTATCCTGCAGATCAGGATGATTCCATTTGATACCTGAATCAACAATTCCTATGATAATATCTTCACTTCCGGTTGTGTAATCCCAAGCTGGTTCGCTTTGAATAAACTGATGATACCATTGCATACTATAAGAAGGATCATTGGGAATATAATCAACTTTGTAAATCGGCTCATATTCAGCATAGATAATATTTGGATCGGCAGAGAGTGCTTTCAAAGCCTCATCAATATAATCATTATTTTCCAAAGTAACATAATAGATACATCTTGGATATAGCCCGTTATCGTTCCAATCAAGATCTTTAAGGGAAGTAACAGCTTGCTTCAGATCAACAAAAAGAAAATCTTCTGCCATTCTATCGAAACTTGCAATTCCTGTTTCAACAATACCATCATTAACTTCATGATCCAAAATTCCTTCTCTGTTACCAATGGCATCCCATTCAAACCCAACAATTATTCTGTTAGGTTGAAAATTTCCCTCATTAAATGGAATTACCGCATCGGCAAAAAGTGATGTTAAACACATTACTGTAACAATAAACAAAAATAACTTTTTCATAACTACTCCTTATAATTAATTTTTTTATTTTTGAAATAAGTGAAAACGATATATCACTTATATTTCTAACAAACCGCATATAAAGAAATTACATGCTATTTATTTGATTTTTGATAAAAATAGAAACTCAACAAATTTGTCAAGAAAAGCAAGAGTTCTAGTTAAATAAATATCCACAAACATATATGCAAAAATTGTTCCGCAATATGCAAATAGCATATCAATAACAGTTTTGACTTTACAAATTTTCATTATTATTAGACTGCTCTCTTTATGAAAAAGGTAGTAGAATGTAATTATAGGTTATTAGATTGCGGTGAATTTGAGAAATTAGAACAAATTGGAGAAGTAATCATTCGCCGACCTGCGTTACAGGCTACATGGAAGCGAAAACTTGATAATAATATTTGGAATCATTATCATGCTAAATTTGATCAAGCAAAAAATATATGGACTATTGTTCCATGTAGAAAGTTGCCATATTTTAAATGTAACAATTTAACTCTTGAACTAAGATTATCTCCCAATCGCCAGATAGGTATCTTTCCTGAGCAATTAACAAATTGGCAGTGGCTAAAAGATGTGATCTCTCAAGCAAACAGACCTCTAAATATCTTAAATGGATTTGCCTATACAGGAGTGTCTACCCTTATTTCATCTACAAAAGTGACTACTCTTACCCACATTGATGCTTCTTCCAGCAGTGTGAATTGGGCAAAACAAAACTGCCGATTATCTAATTTGGAAAATAATAGTATCCGTTGGATCGTTGATGATATAATTACTTTTCTTTCTCGTGAGGTTAAGCGTGGTTCTGTTTATGATGGAATAATCTTGGATCCACCTGCTTTTGGTCATGGGAAAAAAGGGGCTATTTGGAAGATAGGAAGAGATTTGCCAAAATTAATGAAATTAGTTGATAAACTATTGAGTAAGAATCCGGAATTTATAATTCTATCATGTCACGATAAAAATTATAAACATCTTGAATTACAAGATGAGCTTACAAAATTACAAAGTTTAAAAAACGGAAAAATTGAAACAATAGACTTAACAATTGAATCGGAAATAGGTAATAACCTAACTGCTGGAAAATGTGCCAGATGGAATAAATAAAATTATTTATTTGATCAATAACATCTTTTTAGAAATTTTAGAAGAAACTGTCTTCATTTTCACAAAGTACATTCCACTAGAAGTAGAATTACCATTATTTTTGTTTTCATTAGGCACAAATTTATTTTTTATTGACTCATGAAATTGATTATTGCATTTAGCAAATCATGAAAAAAGTAAATTTATCTATTGATGTTGGTGGAACTTATACGCGCCTTCAAGTAGAAATAATTGAGAACGGAAAGATCACTTTTACCTCTCAAGAATATATACAGAAGATCAATTCTAAAACGGAACTAAAAAGTTTCATTAAGTCTTCTCTAAATGATATTGATTCCTGCATTAAACCAACTTATTGTGTTATCGGTTTTGCCGGAGCAGTAATAGATAATTGTAAAGTAGAGATTACAAATTGGAAGAATAGATCAACTATAATTTTGGAAGATTTGATTGAATGGGGATTTCCGGAAAATAATACGATCATGGTCAATGATATGGAACTTGCTGGATATGGGATTCTGGATATGGAAGAAAATAATGAAATGAATTTGGATCAATGTAAAATCTTATATAAACCGAATTTTCCTGCCAAGAATCGAGTTAAAAATAAACTTGTAATTACGCCCGGTACCGGATTTGGAACAGCAAGTATCATAGAATTTATTACACATTCTGATGAAAAGGTAAAAAATGTATTATCGTCTGAGATACAGCATATTCAAGTTCCACCAATGGATGATAGGCATGCAGAAATTATTGATATTATTCTTTCAAACAAATCAGAAAGAAGTTTTTTGAATTTTGAAGATTTTGTTTCAGGAAAGGGATTACGTGAAACTTACGAAGCAATATTAAAATTGGAAGGAATTGAACAAAAAGAAAAAGATACTCAAATGATCGCGGATTCAGCAGTAGGTGGAAGTGATAAATATGCTATCGAGGCACTCGATATTTTTTATAGATGTGTGGGTAGAATTATTCAAGCAATGGCACTGATGTCACAGCCTTATGGTGGGATTTATCTTTGCGGAGCTTCCACTATAAATAATGCAAAATTTATACAACAAAGTGGATTGATTGAAGAATTACACAATTGTCAGATTCGCCAGCAGCTTCTTACTCAATTTCCGGTTTACATAATTACAAAATCGGATATAAATATTACAGGAGGGCTATGGGTCTGCAGGAGAGTTTTGTAAATGCAATACGATAAAGTAAAAGATAAATTCGCAGTAGCAATAGATAAATTTCCTGCTTTAAGAAAGCTATTCTATCTATTATTGGATATGCTGCTGTTGCGTCAGTGGTATGTAAAAAAAGAGATTAAAAAATATTTTTTAACAGATAAACCACTGCGCTTTTATGATGCCGGTGCAGGGTTTGGGCAATATTCCTATTATATTCTTAAAAAATTTAAAAAATCAGAAGTCCATGCCGTTGACCTGAAAACAGATTACATGGATTCATTTGCTTATTATGCTAAAGAAGTTGGCTGGCAAAATTTCACGATTCAACAGGCAAATTTAGTAGATTATATTCCAAAAGAAAGTTTTGATCTTATTATCGCAATAGATATTCTGGAACATATTGAAAACGATAAGCAGGTATTACAGAATTTTAGAAAAGTGCTAACACAAGGTGGAAAACTGATAATCTCATCTCCCAGCAATTTTGATGAATCTGCCAAATTCACGGCAGAACATGTTCGTCCAGGTTACAGCAAAGAAGACATTTGTTCTAAACTGGAAAAGGCAGGTTTTAGAATTAAATCATTTGAATATTCTTATGGAAAATTCGGGCAAATATATTGGAAATTGGCACTTAAAATTCCACTCTCATTGATCTCAAAATCTAAAGTATTTGTATTATTTCTTCCAATTTATTATATTATCTTCTACCCTATTGCTTTTGGTTTTATGTTATTAGATTATTACAATAAAAACAAAATTGGAACCGGTGTTATTGTAGTGGCGGAATAGGATTAGCCAGAACTCAATTCAGCAATTATTAGTTAGAGTCCTGGCTAAGGTTAAGTTATTCTATTTCATAAGGATCATTTTCTTCGTGGAAGTATATTTGCCTGATTTTATTTTGTAGAAATAGATTCCAGAACTCACCGATTTGTTACTATCATCCTTGCCGTTCCAGACAACAGAATGTTGACCTGCAGGAAGTTGTTCATTTACGAGTTGTTTTACTTTCTGTCCTTTTAGATTGAATATTTCGAGATTCACAAATGAAGACGTTTGTGTTACAGAAAAAGAAATCATTGTGGTTGGATTGAAAGGATTGGGATAATTTTGTTCAAGTTTTGGTGTAACCTGAACTACATTGTTCTCTTCAATAGATGTTGATTCTCCTGTGAGGAAATCTACGTACTGTCTCATTAAGAAAGCTCTCATATTCAATCCAGCACCATTGCCGAAAGCCCCTATTATGGGAGCTGAACAAATTGTTCTGTATGTCTCGGTCAGATTGAATACAGCTCGAACTTTCTGATCTTCAGATTCCAGAAAAGCAGTTCCTGTAGTTGCACTTAATTCATCAATTTTATGATGGGCATCAGATCCTCCACAATAATCGTAAATTAATCCTGAGGTAAAAGTATCATCTGTACAGGTTAAAGAGAGTATTTCTCCTGCCGCACCGGTATCAATGAATCCGGTTCCGAAATAATTGAAAAACGGATCTGTATAATGACTAAATGCTACATCTGCTCCTTCCATATATACTGAACCACCATCATCGAGATAATCAATTAGTTTTTGTTGATCACTGGAACTCACGGTTCCGGGAGGCTCATTACCTCAACCTAAACACCACAGACCAACTTCCACAAATACGATATCATAATTTGATAAATTTGTCGGTAGAGTAGAAACAACCGTTGATCCAATTCCATTTAATTCCAGAGTTTCTACGATGCCTCCTTCACATCCAATATAATTTCCTGTCTCCGGAGGAAAATAATATGAATCATTATCACTATCCAAAATAAGAATATTTAATTGTGTTTCGGAATTTACACGCAGATAATGATTTTTTATATTATTGTCGGCAAATTCATCTGTTCCCAGAATGACCTGTCCATAAAGTACTGTGCTTTCTATTTCAGAAGGTGTCCAGCTAAAATTAAAGTCGGTTGTTTCATTAGGTTCAAGTAGAATAGTAGATTGAATCGAACCGATTTCAAAACCATCGTGTTTGAAAAATCTGACAGTATAATCATCTTGGGTGAGAAGCCCCGGATTTTTTACTGTAACGGTCCACGTTCCCTGTTGGTTTTGATCAAGATACGTTGGTCCTGCAACTTCTGTAACAGCCAGATCATTATCTAAAGAATCCGCAACTAATATATTGTAAATTGTCCAGCTATTGAAGTTGGAAATGCTTGAGCCGTAACTGCGAAACTGAAGTTGAACATCCTCACCGCTGAAATCCGAGAGAGAGAAAACAATATCTTCCCCACCCTCGACTCCCCAATCTTCTCCAGTCAAATCGTATTGCCAGAGTTCCTGTGGAATACCGTCAATTATTACTCCAATCGTTACGACTTCATCAACCGCTGTTGTACGAGTTTTTATATATTGAGTAATGATGAGATCTACGGGATTATCAGGTAAAGAAAATACTGGCGAAATAGCTGAAACATCATAATTATTGAGTGGTGGATAACTGTCTAACCTCAAAGCCCTAAGCCAATTTGAAAAATACCAATTGGAATCGAGTGACCAGCCCGGGGGCGGTGATGTGAAAGTTTCTTCCCAATATGTGGTTTGCGCAGGCAGATTAATGGGAAAAAGAGCCAGGTATGCTATAAATACTACTAATATTTTTTTCATTATAGACTCCTTGTGATTTCCAAATATTTATAAATAAGATGCTTTTCTATCCAGGAATTCCTCAATGGTCATAGATCTTTCCCAATAGATATCAAATAATTCAATCAGAGCGTCGGTAATATTTGAATGCTCAATAACAACTGAGGTAAAATTGCTTTGGTTATCAATTTTATTATGAAGAGTAAACATTACGACATTATTATCTGCAATCGCCAATTTCAATGGTAATTTCTCTGTAATGCGAATCTCCTCCTTTGCACTATCAAAATGCTTAATCCAGTTTATGAAGCTATCCAAATTATTTTTTTCAATTTCATAGATAGATTTTATTTTTACTCCTCTCTCGATAGCATCTACAGCTATAGGGGAGAGTATTGACGGATCACTTTTTGTAGCAAAGGGTGGTTTTGTAAAAGTTCTGTGTGTTTCTTTGCAGTTTTGCACAATCTCGTTAAACTTATTTATCATACTTGGTTTTGTTGTATAAACATGTATGTAATCCAAAGTAGAATAGATGTCATCTTGAGATTCAAAATCTTTCTTTAATTGTTCTGCCACATTCAGTATATTTTTTTCTTGTTCTTCAAAATTTTTCCTTCTTTCTTGAATTATGCTGTCCATAACCACTTTAGGATCAACTGCTTTGAATTTTTTTACAGAACCCTGTATAATAGAGCAAAATCCTTTCTGAATAAGACTTTCCAGAATATTGTAAATTCTACCTTGAGGGATCTTTCCGATCTTTGATATTTTAGAAGCACTATTGATCCCGCTTTTCAGTAGAACACTATAAGCTTTTGCCTCATAAAGATTTAATCCTATACTTATTAATTTATTAATTGCTTGATCCATAAATCATCCTCCTTTTTTGTAACTTTAAGTTATGAGTTTTGCATAATTAGAAATTGTCTTTGCGAGGAATCTTATGAAGAAAACCTTTCGCGGCAATCTCAATTTCTAACTAACCGTAAACAAAGATTGCTTCGTTTGTAACAGCAAGAAGAATACTCGCAAAGACATCGTTTTTTTTGTTTCTTGCAAAAACACTCTATTATGCAAAATTCATTCGATTAATATTTTTTGCAATTTATTTCTCTAATTTTATAAGATTTTATCACACTTAATCAAGTCCAACCATTGCGAAGGTTAAGAAAAGCAAGAAGTTTAACAACCATTCGCAAGGTTTTATTTCATCATAATCATCTTTCGTGCTTGAGTATATATATTTCCGGATTTCAATTTATAGAAATATACACTGGAACTTACCGGTTTCCCGCTATCATCTGTTCCATTCCAAACAACAGAATGCTGACCTGCTGAAAGCTGATCGCTGACAAGCCGTTTCACTTTTTGTCCCTTAATATTATAGATCATTAACTCTGTGTTCTCCATGCGCTCTGTGGTTGAAAAAGAAATCGTCGTAGAAGGATTAAATGGATTTGGATAGTTCTGATTCAAAGATAAAGTTACTGGAGAATTGATTATTTCATTATCATTTATACCTGTTGGATTATCAGTTATTTTTAGAACAACATAAGTAGAAAGATTGTTTGTAAGATTAGAAGACATTCCCCCTATAAACACGTCACCATTTGACGGGTCGAAATCAACTGAATAGCCCAAATCGGTACCAATAAGATAAGGATCATTAAAAACGTTATCGATCAGACTTTCCCATATAGCATCACCGTAATTTGCATCAAGTTTTACTGTAAGAATATTTTGTAATTCAAAAGGGTTAGTGCACATTTTCCACCCTGTTGCAATTATAAATCCTGCCGGATCATAAACTAAATCATATGAATAACTATCTTCATTATTATTTGTTACCGGGTAAAGATATTGCCACAATTGATCACCTGTTATTCCATCAATTTTTACCACAGTATAAGTTTTTTGATAATTACCGTTATTTTGCATATTATTAGAGACAAACCCACCGGCATAAACATCGTCATTCTCATCGATTGTAATGCTCACTGCTTTATCTGTGCTGTCAATTAAACCATTTACACGGCATGTCCATAATGTTGCACCATCATCTTTATCAATTTTTTTAACAACGAAATCTCTGCCGGTATCATCATAGTATTGTATTCCACAGCTATAAATAGCAGAATTCCCCTCAACTATCTCATAGCATGTGTTTTGACTATTTTCTTCAATATTACCTTGTTCAAGAGATTGCCACAATTCATCACCTGTTTCTCCATCATATTTTATGACCGTATTATAACACATAAAACTACCATTATCATTTAGAACAGTTTCTCCCGCTCCATACACATCATTATCCACATCCACAAGAACTTCACCGGAAATAGCAACATAAACATCGTCTGCTCCATGCTTTTCCCAAAGAATATCTCCGGTTTCTCCATCAAGCTTGTAAATTCCCCAATCCCCATGATCAGGATTTGAGATCATTGCACTGATAGCAATATCATCATTTTCATCTACTGCGATACCTGTTCCCATATCTAATACAGAAATTGCTCCCCAGCAAATAACTTTCTCCCATAAAATCTCACCCGTTTCTTCATCTAATTTTACTACTAAAACATCCCAAAGATTATTTGTATAATCTACCATACAAGTTCCGGTTGCAATAATGTTGTTGTTTAAGTCATATACCAATTCGTTAGCCTCTGTTCCCCATGCCGTTTGTCCGAATTCGACTTCAGAAAGCCACATCAATGAACCATCAGCTGCATCTGTTTTTACAACACAGAAATTATTTTCCCAATTATTTAAAAGAGTTTCAATCATTCCACAGGAATATACAGCATTTGTTTCTGAATTGAAAACAACTTTGCGACAAAGACCACTTCCAAATTCATATGGATCCGGTGTAATATTGATCGTTTGTATCCAATCAATTTCCCATTCTGTTTGTGCGTAAGTATTAATAGCACAGAAAAGTGTGATTACTAAAACCATCACCAAAGTTAACGTTCTTGTTTTCATTTTTCCTCCATTCATTATTTTTACAACTTACAGTTGTTACGAAACTAATATTGATGATTTCTGTCAAGACAATTTTTACAACCTTGAGTTGTGAAAAAATAATAGAAATAAAAAAAAGCTCCTAAACCAAGAATAGGAGCTTTTTAAGATAATCTTAGATAATTATTTCATAAGGATCATTTTCTTCGTAGAAGTATAATTACCTGATTTCAACTTATAAAAATAAATTCCCGATGAAACAAGTTTATTATTTTCATCCGTCCCATTCCAGATAACTGAATACTGACCGGCTGAAAGCTGATTGGCTGAACTGCTGATAAGCCGTTTCACTTTCTGTCCTTTGAGATTATAGATTATAAGTTCAGTATCTTCCGTACTTTCTGCGGTTGAAAACGAAATAGTCGTCGTTGGGTTAAACGGATTTGGATAATTTCCAATAAGTTCCGGTATGATGGAAACTGTTTCACCATCAACGCCAACATTTGAAATAAGTACAAAATCAATTCCATCTGTTATTTGACCCTCAACAACAACAACATCTTCAACTGTTACAGGATCATAATCAACAAGTGTAGCAGTAACATCATAAGTTCCTGGTTGTATTGCTATAGAATAATTACCCGTTACATCAGGACTTGTAGATGAATTTCCGGCAGTTACAATAACATATTCAACGTTTCCTGCACCACCATCAAGGCTTACGGTACCTTCAATCCAACCTGTTATTAATTCAACATTTAAAACTTGAGCACAACCGGTATAGGTCATATAAATCGGATCATACCTAGTAAATACTACTATATAATGAGCATCATCTATTTTTGACATCATCGGACAACCTGCATGACTGCTCATTATTTCATCGTTTGGTGTTTCCATTGTGAGCGTCCAGTCAGCCGGATCTAATGTAAGAACAACACCTTTTCCGATTGAAGTGGTATAGGCTTCATTAACAGTGATATATGAACAGAGGTAATGAGTATCATCAATCCTGGACAGGTCAGGATCTAAGCCAAGGGCATCGATCTGGAGTGGATTTTCTTTTGTTACAGACCAATCGCTGGGATCAACACTTAGCACTACGGCATAAGCTGTATAATCTTGTAGACCTATAGTAGCACTGTAATCAAGTATGAAATGCGTATCATCATATTTAGCCAGATCCAATGTAATCACGTCATCAATCTCAAGATCATAGGTCGCTTCACTGGTGACAGTTAAACTTTCGAGATCAAAAGTGAGAACAGATGCCAGACAATTAGCGTCACCATCAAAGCTATTTGATACGCAAAGCTGATGAGTATCATCGATGCTTATTGATCTATTATATGATGTACTGTTTCCATCTATTATCATATGATGTTCACCACCAGATATTACCCAATTATCAGTGTTAACATTTAACACAACACCCCAAAGTTTTGAATCTGACGGTGCGGAATGAGATTGAAACGCAACCAGAAAATGATTTTCATTAATTTTTGAAGCGTTTACATACATACCACCAAATGAAGTATCAAGCAGGAAGTCTGATTCAACAGTTACCGACCATGAAACAGGATCAACAGTTACCACTGCAGCTCCAAAATCACTAATAGTTCGATAAGCACAAAAATAATGCATATAATCAATTTGTATGATTGTAACCTCCATTGCTGCCGGAGCTAACAACTCACTAATACCATAAGTCATTTCACCTGTCTCCGGATCTACGGTAACTACTCTTATCTGAGAGAATACAAAGCCGGGTTGATTAGCCTGAACAAGATGATGAGTATCATCTATCCTGCAAATACTCGGATTATTTCCACAATACTCATCAAAGACGTTATAAGATTCATAGGTAATATCATAAAGATCACCTAAACATAATTGTGGAAGCAGAAAAAGAATCATAAATCCAAATCCGGCAATCCACTTCTTCCTGGTTAAAACATTGCTAATTTTTCTTAGATTGAACATTTTGTCCTCCTGTTTTTTATAAGATCACTTTAAGTTCTGATTCTTCATTTTTCTCAGAATCACTTAAACCAGATTTATCAACAATATCATCAGTATTAAGATCATCTCTTGAATTATCGTCATCATCTGGATTTTTATCAGTAAGATTTAATCTATTAAAAATCGACCTGATATAATTCATCAATTTTTCTCTCATTTTCTTCCTCTCATTCACGATATGCTGTATATATAGCAATCGCTGTGCCAAATGGTAGTTTTCGAGATATTATTAGATTTATTATGGAAATTCCAGAAAGAATACCTAATTGTTTTATGCTTTTTAATCCTATGCTAATTAGTAAGTTAAGTCTTTTATGAAATATCATTAAATGCATTAATTTCTTTTTGTTAAATTATTATTTGAGATTTATTGTGTAGTAAAATTATTCAGTTTTTCAGGATAATATAATATAGTTGTTCGAACAGTTGTATCATTACTTCATAAAAAATCTGAATATTTGATTACCTTTCGGATGGTTGAAAATCTCCGTAATGGTAATCCGCTTATAGTCAACCATTACGAAGGTCAAGACCATTCTCAAGGTCAAGAAATACTAATAAAAATGTTTTTTTAACTGAAGGAACATCGAGTCGAAGTGACATCTACAATAGTAGCAGCTTCGAGTCGTCGTCACTTCGTTCCTTACGGCTCGAAATTAACCCTACAACAATCGGAAGATCCCGACAAATCAGGAACAATCCGATGTTTTTAAACTGTTTTTTTTATTACTATATTGTACTTCTTCATTCTACGGATCAGCACAAGACGAGAAATACCAAGTAGTTCGGCAGCTTTGATCTGGTTGAAATCTGTTGTTCGTAGAGCTTTTTTTATTGCGATTTTCTCATTATCAGCTTCCGCACTTTCTATAGTGGATTGTTCAGTAATTTCTTCGGAAGTTATCGGGAAATCGGAAACATCTAGGAAATTATTTTTGGAAAGTATCATTACCCTTTCAATTAGATTCTTTAATTCTCGCACATTCCCCGGAAAATTATATTTTCTTAAATTATGAATGAGTTCCTTGCTGATCTTCGGAATTGGCTTTTTCATTTTTTTTGCGAAGAATTCAGCAAAATGTCTAATTAATGGTTCAATATCTTCCGGTCTTTCTCGTAATGGTGGAATATTTATTTCCAGAGTATTTATCCGGTAATAAAGATCAATCCTGAATTCTTTCTTATCTATAAGTTGCTTAATATTCCTATTTGTTGCAGAAATAATCCTGACATTTACATGTATTTCTGTATTCTCACCAATTCGTTTGAACTTTTTTTCTTCGATCACACGCAGCAGCTTTGCCTGTAAAGAAGGCGGCATATCCGCAATTTCATCGAGAAACAATGTTCCGTTATCGGCAAGTTCAAAGAGTCCTTTCTTATTTTCTATTGCTCCGGTGAAGGCTCCTTTTCGATGTCCGAAAAATTCGCTTTCGAGAAGTGTTTCCGGAATTGCTGTGCAGTTTACAGGAATAAATGCTTCTTTCTTTCGTTCACTTGCATGATGAATAATACGTGCAATTATTTCTTTGCCTGTCCCGTTTTCTCCTGTTATTAATACATGGGTATCTTTATTGTTTGCCGATGTAAAAGCAAGTTCCAAAACTGATTTAATATTTTCACTTATTCCGATAAAATCTTTTTCAATAAGACTTTCCAATTCTCGTGAAATTAAATTAATTTTTTCATTTTTCCGAACTATCTCAACCTGAACTTTTTCCAATTTTTGTTTTGATTCCAATTGAATTTTGATAATTTCATTTTCTTTCTGTAAAAGCTCGATCTCTTTATCTTTTTTTTCTATTTCATATTTTGCCTGCAATTCTGCGATTTTATCACTGCTTGTTTTGTTGAATATCTCATTTTTTATTTTTATATAATTTTTATGATATTTCAGAGATTGTTTATAATCTTTTCTGGCAAAATACAGATCGGAAAATAATTCATAGCTTTCCATCATTATCATTTTGGATTCAATCTTCCTGGCATATTTCAAAGCTTCTTCAACATATTGTTTTGCTTTATCCAATTTTTCTGAATTCAAGTAGACTTTCCCAATATTATTCAGAGCCTTGGCAGTAACATAATATTCTTTGATTTCTTTACTGATTTCCAGTGCATGCTGGTAATAATCCAGAGCCTTTTTATTATCACTAATTGCAAAATACAGGTTTCCAATATTATTGTAAGCGTGAATCATATCCTTTTTATCACCAATTTTTTTATAATACTCTAAAGTTTGCAAGCCATACTGCAATGATTTACCATACTCCTTTAAACTACTATAAATTACCCCTATATTGTTCGTTGCATTTGCCACATTTTTTGTATCATTGTTTTCTTTGAATATTTTCATCGCCTTATGATAGTATTCGATTGCTTTCTGGCCATTTTCTGATTCATGGTAGATAACTCCGATGTTATTCATAGTAGCGGCCATCAGATGGTTGAAATTATGTTCTTCACTTATCTGCAAGGATCTATGATAATATTCAATAGCAGTGTCATACTCGCCTAACGACCAGTAACTTATTCCAATAATATTTAAAGCTTTTGCTTCTCCTTCTGGGTAGTTCAGTTTCTTCGCCAGCGCAAAAGCTTGCTTGCCTGATTCCAGTACTTTAGAAGGTGACTTTCCAGCATATGTTTTTGCCAGTTTAATCAGGATATCCACTTTTTCTGTATTATCATTGGATAATCCGGATATCTTAAATTTTAGTTCTCCAGCTTGAGTTTTTTTCTCTTTCATCAATTCACCTTTGACTGCTTTTTAAAACAAGTTAAGGATTTGTAAATTGTATTTTATGTCAAGTTTGGAAGTTAATCGGATTACAAGAACAGTCAAAAAAGCCACTGATTTTTACTCAGTGGCTTTAGATTGTTTTAACCTCAAATCATTTCATCAAAACCATTTTATTGGTTTTCTCAAAAACACCTGCTTTGAGCTTGTAGAAATAAATCCCGGAAGTAACGGATTTACCTTTGTCATTTTTTCCATCCCAAATCACAAAATGCTGACCAGCTGATAGCTGACTGTTGACAAACTGTTTCACTTTCTGTCCTTTGAGATTATAGATTATAAGTTCCGTATCTTCCGTACTTTCTGCGGTTGAAAACGAAATAGTCGTCGTTGGGTTAAACGGATTTGGATAATTTCCAATAAGTTTATTCTGAATAGAAGGTAAATCTTCCTCCGTAGATACAAACTCAATTATCATTGTGATAGGAATTATGATCTCCGGCTCATCGGGATCATTACTGACAATAACTGCATCTGCTTGATAAGTTCCAATAAGCATATTGGTTGCATCAAAAGAGAAAGTGATCTCATCAGAAGAATCTGCCGGGATCGTACCTGCACAATTGCTGATCTCCAACCAGGCTGGGCCAGAATAAAAAAGAACAGCTAATTCATTCTCAACATAAAGAGCATTATAAACAACCTGAAGAGCATCACTTGCGTCTTCGTTTTGAATTCCAATAGTTGCAGTATCGAGGTCTCCACTAACTTGGCGATATTGGAATAAAATATGTCCATTTGCATAAAGAATCATCTGAAAATCATAAGTCCCGTTATATATTCCCGGATAATGAATAACATTATCAAACAAGATAATCAGACTATCGGGAGTACTATAATAATATACATTTCCACCTTGAAGCGGATCTAGGTCATCCCAGAAACCAAAAATAGCAGGGCGAGGAGCATTCAATCTAGGAAGTTCATAATTATGATAATCTATCCAATCATTTCCAAAACCTATCCAGCCATTTGGATTGATACGGAATTCAGAATAATTTGAACCATAGAAATTGAAGTTAAAACCGATTGGCATCAATTCCGTTCCCACATCATTATGCGTAAAAGTTACAAGTGTTCCCAACATGGAAATATCACACCAATTGTAAATAGGTCCATCCGGTTCATTGCTGTCTATCCACAGATTACCATAATCATCCGGACCACCCGATCTCTCTAATGGCAATGATAAATCATTAAGATCGACCACATAAGAAAGATCACTATCTCCAACATTACTAAGTGTTAATACTTCTTCAACAATAGAATCAGGCTCAAGTTCTACAACGAAAAAATCAGCAGATAATTCAATTTCAGGAGGAGAGACACATTCTCCATTCAGGTCTATCAACAATGGGTTCAGTTCCGGATCATTGCTCTGGATAGATAGCGTAGCATTAAATGTCCCAATGTTTTCGGATGTAAATGTAATCTCAAGTTCAGTTTGTTCTCCCCAACCCAGATCAAATGCAGTTGGTCCAGTGTAAGTAAATCCTTCTCCAATGATCTCTAATGAAGAAATATTTAAGTTAACATAACCTAAATTTCGAATATTGAATATCATTGTTGCCGGATAGTTCAAGTATTGAGTTCCAAAATTCAATTCATCTGTAGAAGCCCAGATATGCGGATAAGAATCATTGGATAAGAACGAGAAGTACCGTGCCATAAGATCTGCTTTTGTATTTGTTCCATCAGCATCTGACATAGGTCCAAAAATGGAAGAAGTACAGATAACTCGGTATGAACCTTCATCATAATACACAGAACGTCCAATATCATCCTGACAGGTGAAATAAAGAACCCCTTCATCTGTATTAAGCACATCTACCATATAATCTGGGTCTTCATTATATTGAAAAGCAAAATTATCTCCTGATGCAAAAGTATTGTCTACTCCTACAATATTATGAATTCCATTTGTAGTTCCATTGCTGATGTAATTTGTTCCCAGATAATCAAAAAATGTAGTTGTATAATGATTGAAACCCACATCTGATCCCTCAATGTAAAGAGAACCGCCACCGTCTAAAAAATTAATTAAAGTTTGTTGTTGAGTGGTGCCAACGACACCAGGTGGAGTAGTTCCTCAGCCCAAGCAATAGATGCCTAAAGTCACGAAAACAACATCATAACCGGAAAGATCTCCGGGAAGTGTGGATAATGTGGTGAAAGTTATTCCATTTGCAGTTAATGCCTGTTGTATTTTGTATTCACAACCCACATTACCGGTTCCTTCAGGATCAAGAAAATCAGAGTTATTGTCATTATCCCAGATCAGAACCTGTTGAGCATAAACTATACAGGGTAACAAAAATAAAATTACTAAACAGATTAATAAATGTTTTTTTTCAACTTTCATGATAAACTCCTTATTAATATCATTCACAAGTAAAACTTGTGAATGAATGTAGTTTTTATAGGTTTTATTTTATAAGCAACATTTTTTTAGTTTTAGAAAAATTGTTACCTGCTTTTAATTGATAAAAATAGACTCCAGAAGATACAGATTGATTATTTTCATCTTTTCCATCCCAGACAATTGAAGATTGATAATCTTGTCCAGCACTTGACGGATTAAAAATTGAATATTGTCGGATCTTTTGACCTTTCAAATTATAGATCACCAGCTCAGTGTTCTCCGTGTTCTCTGTGGTTAATGAAAAAGAGATTGTTGTTGCCGGGTTAAACGGATTTGGGTAATTACCAATAAGTTTTGTTTCCAAAGGAATACTTTCAATTCCAATGCTTGTGAGAGTTACTTCGATGTAATCGATCTTCACTTCCCAATACTCGTTCCGTCACTAACGGTTAATGATACAGTGTATAAACCTGCTTCTGAATAACTATATAACGGATTTTGTTCATTTGAATCTATTGTACCGTCATTATCAAAATCCCATTCCCATGAATCGATATCACGTGAACTATTTCGATCTTTATTTAGTTCATCAAACGCAGAATTTGTATGATTATCTTCGTCATTTGTAATGCTCATTAATGCTATGAGTCTGCAGGTTGAAAGATCTGTAAATTGAACTTCAAGGGGAGCTAAACCTGAAACAGGATTTGCTTCAAAATCTGCGACAACAGTAAGAATGTCATCGTTTTGGAAAACATAAGCAGAACCGGAGCTTATACCGTTGTCATCATCACTAAAAGCACCAATTACAAGATCATCGTCGAATATGGAAACTGAATAACCGAAATAATTATCGGCTGTTCCATCGGAAGCAGTTAATTTAACCTGTTGTGTCCATGTAATGTCACTTCTAATGAAGATGTATGTAGAACCTGAATAAGAACCATTATCATCATCACCACAGGCACCAATTACAGCATAATTATCGAAGATAGAAACCGAATAACCGAAAAGGTCTTGAGATGCCCCATCGGAAGCAACTAATTTTGCCTGCTCTGTCCAAGAGGTACCATTTCTTTTATAGATATAACAAAAACCGTTGCTATCGACACTTCCTGCACCAATGATAACGTAATCGTCAAATATAGCAACAGACTTACCAAAAATATCATTAGCACTTCCATCAGAAGCAAGTAGTTTTGCTTGTTGAGACCAAATTGTGCCGCTTCTATAAAAAATATAAGCAGCTCCGGCATGAGTGCCATTTTCATCATTACCCATAGCACCAATCACAGCATAATCACCGGATATGGAAACTGAATAACCGAAATGATTTTCGGTTGCAGCATCGGAAGCAATTAGTTTAGCCTGTTCTGTCCAAATGGTGTCGTTTCTACTAAAGATGTAAGCTGAACCGGAACAAGAGCCGTTATCATCATTGCCTGTAGCTCCAATCATAACATAATTGCCGGATATAGAAACTGATTTGCCGAACAGATCTAGATCTGTTCCATCGGAAGAAGTTAGTTTTGCCTGCTGATACCAATTGTTATCTTCATAATAGAAGATATAAGCAGAACCTGAATTTGAGCCGTTTTCGTCATTAGCTAAAGCACCAATTACAGCGTAATTACCGGATATGGAAACCGATTTGCCAAATTCATCATGTTCAGCCCCATCGGAAGCAAGAAGAAGCTCACCAATATCCCAGTCCGCAAATAAACCTACACTAATAAAAAGCGCTAAAATGAAACATGGAAAGAACTTTTTCATTTTTTTTTACTTCCTATATAAATTATTCTCGTTATTCTTTTTTTTCAACTATTTCAATAAAAGACACTTCTTTGTTTCCGTGAAATCCCCTGCTTTCAATTTATACAAATAAATTCCGCTAGATACAGGTTGGTTGTTTTCATCCGTTCCATCCCAGACAATTGAAGATTGATTATTGGATATTGAATATTTCCTGATTAGTTGACCTCTCAGATTATAAATAACCAACTCGATGTCTTCAGTGTTTTCGGTGTATAATGAAAAAGAGATCGTTGTGGTTGGGTTAAACGGATTTGGATAATTGCCTAACAATTCTGTAGTTAAAGATATATTATTATCTTCTGTACCAACGGTTAGGTTTAAGATAAAATCTATTCCGCTTGTAGTTATACCTTCTTCAACTAAGATATCAACAATTGTTTCCGGTTCATATCCATCCAGACTAGCAGTAACATCGTAAGTTCCGGGAGGAAGTGTAATAATGTAATCTCCATTTATATCAGGATTTGTGTAATAAATTCCCGCTGTAACCTGCACATTTTCAACAGTTCCTACTCCTCCATTTAAAACTACATTTCCCGAAATATTTCCATTAGTTATACCAGTATATTCAAATTGATAAAAATCTACACCGGTATTTCCATCAATATCGGAAGCTGATACTCGAATATCATAAATTCCTAGCTCGGTTGGAGTGAATGTTCCTTCCCAATTTGTTCCGCTGCCTGTCATTTCCACAAATAGAACAGAATCATTCGGACATACAATTCTAAGCAGTGGAACAGAATTCATTTTCTTATAATACACAGATTTATCCTCATCACAACCATAATTGCCCTGCTCATAGATCGAGTGAACATTATGATAGTTATCTACTACGCATTTCGGATAACGGATATTTTGATTAACTAGATATGTATGTTCTGTGACAAGTGTTAATTCTTCATCTGTCATGGGAAGTCCATTACCATCCAGATTGCCATTTATTTTTGTATAATATGCAGAAGTGATATTCTGACTGCTTTTTGCCCAGACAATATGAAGATTATTTTCTTCATCGATATCCATACGAGCAGACCA
>JAUVKM010000169.1 GCA_030596265.1 Candidatus Cloacimonadota bacterium | reverse complement strand
ATCAAACAAGGTGCGGGAGCTTTTGTATGCGGTGAAGAAACATCTCTTATCCATTCGATTGAAGGAATATCACCCGAGCCAAGTCAAAGACCTCCTTTTCCTGCTGAGTCCGGACTGTGGGGGCAACCTACTAACATCAATAATGTAGAAACCTGGGCTAATGTACCTCGGATTATTCTTCGTGGTGCAGATTGGTTTGCTAGTATTGGTACAGAAAAAAGCAAAGGAACAAAAGTTTTTTCCCTCGTAGGAAAAATTAATAATACCGGTTTGGTGGAAGTACCAATGGGAATCACACTCAAAGAGATCATTTATGATATTGGAGGTGGAGTTCCCAACGGGAAAAAATTCAAAGGTGTTCAAATTGGTGGACCTTCCGGAGGAGTTGTCCCAGCTTTCTTAATTGATCTACCGGTCGATTATGAAAAACTAACCGAAGTCGGTTCTATGATGGGTTCCGGCGGAATGGTTGTAGTCGATGAAGATACTTGTATGGTTGATCTTTCCAGATATTTCTTAGAATTTACCAGTGATGAAAGTTGTGGGAAATGTTCAAGCTGCAGGGAAGGCAGCTCTGCAATGCTTGAGGTTCTAACCAGAATAACAGAAGGCGATGGAAAAGAAGGTGACATTGAATTCCTGGAAGAACTGGGATATGCAATAAAGGATGCTTCTCAATGCGGACTGGGGCAGACACTTCCGAATCCTGTACTCTCAACAATTAAAAATTTCAGAGATGAGTACGAAGCTCACATAAAAGATAAAAAATGTCCTGCCCATGTTTGCAAGGCATTAATTGATTTCCATATCGATCCTGATAAATGTACCGGTTGTACGGTTTGCGCCATAAAATGCCCCGCTAAAGCTATTGTCGGTAATCGCAAGGAAGTTCATATTATTAATCAGGATGAGTGTATTAAGTGTGGTATTTGTTTTACTGTTTGTAAATTTGATGCAGTGAAGGTTGAGTAATATTATGAAACTTATAATAATTAAAGAATTACTTGAAGCAGAAGTTCTTACAGGGAAATACGATCCTGAAACAGAAATAGAAATAGGTTGTTCATCAGATTTAATGAGCGAAATTCTGGCTTATGGCAAACCCGATTCGGTTTTGTTAACAAGCTTAAATAATATTCAAGTTATCAATACAGCAAATGTGGCGGATATAAAAGCAGTTTGTTTTGTTATGGGAAAAATCCCTGATGAAAAGATGATAAACTTGGCTAAAAGGAATGATATAACAGTGTTTATAACAAAACTTACAACTTTTGAAAGTTGTGGGCGATTGTACAAAAATGGTCTTAAGAGTTGTAGCTATTTAGATTGATGAATAAAAATGGATAATAAAAGAACAACTTCCAAAGTTCAAGAATTAACCTACGAACTGAAAATTAAAGATGTAATGAGTAAAAACGTCGAAACGGTGAATCCTGAAATGTCTGTCTGTTCATTAAGAGGTGTTTTGCAGAAAAAACGAATTTCTGGAGTTCCAGTTGTAAATGACGGCAAACTAGTTGGTATTATTAGTATTGAAGATTTTATTAAATGTGTGGAACAGAAAGAAATAAATGCTGTGATAAAAGATAAAATGACAAAAAATATCGAAACTTTATATGCTGATGAACCACTTGTTCATGCTGTAATGAAATTTGAGAAATTTGGATTTGGTCGTTTCCCTATAATTGCAAGGGAAAATGAAAAACTTGTAGGTATTATTACCAAAAGCGATATTATTAAAGGAATACTAACAGAATTAGAAACAATTTATCATGATGAAGAAGAACGAAGGTATAGAGCAAGTCATATCTTTAATGATATTGTTGCTGATGAGATCTTTTTGAAATTCCAATATTATGTAGAAGGTAAAAATTTTGATAAAGCAGGAGAAGCTGCTACTAGATTAAAAAAAACGCTTTATCGACTTGGTCTCTCACCGGAAATAGTTCGTAGAGCTTCAATTTCAACTTATGAAGCAGAAATCAATATTGTTGCTTATACTAACGGAGGAGAAATAACAGCTTATCTTGAACCTCATCAAATCAGGATTGTGATTACAGATAAAGGTCCGGGTATTCCGGATATAAAGAAAGCTTTGCAGCCTGGATTTTCCACTGCTCCCGGATGGGTGAGAGAATTGGGATTCGGTGCCGGAATGGGATTACCGAATATCAAAAAGTTCACTGACAAAATGACCCTAAATTCAACAGTTGAAAAGGGAACAGATTTAGAAATTATAATTATGCTTAGTGATTATCGGAATGGTGATAAATCATATTAGTGAATGTATGAGAGTAAAAGAGGTAAAATGGTTAATTTAAAAGATATTGTACAAAAGCTTGGATTAAAAGTTGTTTCCGGTGATATCGACAGAGAAGTGAGTGGCGGATATTCGAGTGATCTACTCAGTGATGTTATTGCAAATTCTCAAAAAGATAACATTTGGATCACTTTGCAAATTCATATAAACATTGTAGCTGTGGCAAATTTACAGGAACTTGCAGGCATCATTCTTATAAACGGACGTGAACCGGAAGAAGCAACTCTAAAGAAAGCAAAACAGGAAAATATTCCCATCCTGTTAACAGATTTATCGACTTTTGAAATTGTGGGAAAACTTTATGAAATGGGAATACACGGAAACAAAGGTTAATGAGGTTTTCACAATATGCTCAAAAGAATCAAAGCAGATTTGCACATTCATACCTGTCTCTCTCCTTGCGGTGAAACAGATATGACGCCTGCAATGATCGTTCAAAAAGCAAAATCCAAAAGATTGGATGTGATCGGGATTTGCGACCACAACTCTTCTGAAAATGTGAGAGTTATAAAAAATATTGGTGATAAAAATAATCTTAAAGTTTTCGGCGGAATGGAAGTCACATCAAAAGAAGAAGTGCATATTTTGGCACTGTTCGATGATGATGAAGATCTATCCAAACTACAAAAAATCGTTTATGAAAATCTTGAAGGAGAGAACGATGAGGAGCTTTTCGGCTATCAGCTAATAGTAGATGAGCAGGATGAAATTATTGATCTTAATAAAAAATTATTAATCGGGGCGACAGAGTTGACAATCGATGAAATAGTTGGGCTTATACATTCTTTGAACGGACTTGCTATTGCTTCGCACGTCGATCGTGAGCGATTCAGCCTTATCGGACAACTGGGTTTTGTTCCGGAAGGATTAGATTTGGACGGTCTGGAATTATCATCGAGATATATGAGCAAAAAGAAATCTTTGGAATTTCCAATGTCATCGGACTTTCCGCTCGTCACATTTTCCGATGCTCATTATATAGAAGATATTGGCAAAACTTCAACCACTTTTCTGATAGATGAGATCACAGTGAGCGAGTTGAAGAAAGCATTAAAGGGTCAAGATGGAAGATCTATCCTTACATATTCTTGATGTTGTTGAGAACTCTATCGAGGCAAATGCTTCTAAAATAGAGATAAAGATTATAGAAATGAAAAGCAAAGATTTGCTTGCAGTGGAGATAAAGGATAATGGCAGAGGAATGAATAAGGAAACTATCCAAAAAGTGCTGGATCCGTTCTATACAACAAGAACGACACGAAAAGTGGGAATGGGACTTTCTCTTTTGGCTCAAGCTGCTAAAGAAAGTAATGGAGATTTTGAGATCAGTTCTAAGGTTGGAGTAGGCACAGAAGTTAAGGCTGTTTTTCAATATAGCCATATTGATCGTAAACCTGTTGGTGATATGAAAAATACACTTATAACCTTAATGGTTTCACATCCTGAAATAAATTTTATCTATAAACATCAAGATGAAAAAGAAAAATATATTCTGGATTCAAATGAAATTTTATATAATTAAAAAGGTAAAAAAATGATTAATTTAACGATTAACGGAATATCGGTAGAAGTTGAAGAAGGTTCTACTATTCTTCAAGCAGCACAAAAAATCAATGTGGAGATTCCAACTCTATGTTATGATAAAACATTACCGTCTTACGGTGCTTGTCGATTATGTGTCGTAGAGGTTATTCAAGAAAACGGAAGAACATCAATTCAGGCATCATGTACGTATCCGGTGCAGAATGGTCTTGTGATCAAAACCGATACGGAGCGAGTGCTGAAAACACGTAAGATCATGGTTGAATTAATGCTGGCGAAATGCCCGGAAGCGGAAGTTCTACAAAAACTTGCTAAAGAAATGGGAGTTGGAACACCAAGGATTGAACTGAAGAATGAAGACTGTATTCTTTGCGGATTATGCGTGCGAATGTGTGAAAGCAGAATGGGAAGAGGAGCTATCGGATTCTCTGGCAGAGGATTCAAAAGAGAAGTAGTCGCTGCTTTCGATACTCAATCGGAAGATTGTCAAACCTGCGGTGCCTGCGATTATATTTGTCCTACGAACAGAGGGATTAAATTTGATAAAATCACCGAGAATAAAGTTATTCCCATTCTTTCAGAATTTGATGAAGGATTAATTAGAAGACCTGCCATTTATATACCCTTTCCTCAAGCAGTTCCAAATTATGCCAATATTGATCCCGATTTTTGTGTACAGCTTAATACAGGTGAGTGCAAAATTTGTATGGAATACTGTGATGCAGATGCTATAAATTTTGATCAAAAAGAAGAAATATTAGATTTGGATATAGGCTCAATCATAATAGCAACCGGAGCTGATAAGTTTGATCCGACCATAATGCATGAATATGGTTTTGGTAAATTTAAAAACGTGGTTACTAGTATTCAATATGAAAGAATTCTTGCTGCATCAGGCCCATTTGAAGGACATCTACAACGACCTTCCGATGGAATAACTCCGGTAAAAGTAGCTTGGATCCAATGTGTTGGATCGAGAACAGAGCATACTCATATGCCGTATTGCTCTTCAGTTTGCTGTATGTATGCAATGAAGGAAGCGATCATTTCTAAGGAACATGTATCCACTGTAGAACCAACTATTTTCTTTATGGATATACGAGCACATGGTAAAGATTTTGATAAATATTACGATAAAGCAAAAGATGTCGGAGTAACTTTTAAACACGGCAGAATTGGTAAAATTGAAGAAGTTCCTGAAAACGGCAATTTAAAACTATATTATGCTCCTGAAGGTGGTGAGATACAGATAGAAGAATTTGATATGGTTGTACTTTCGGTAGGGTTAAAACCACCAAAGGATATAGTGAAGCTTTCCGATAGTCTTGGTGTTCGTTTAAACGAATATAACTTTATTGATCACTTGGGTATTTCCCAGATTGATACATCCAGACCGGGAGTATTTGTTTGCGGTCCTGCAGTTTCTCCTAAAGATATTCCGGAAACTGTGGTTCAGGCATCTGGTGCTGTGGCTGGAGCTGCAGAATTGCTTTCAGAAGTTCGTGGAACAGAGATTTCCGATAAGGTCTATCCCGATGAAAAGAAAGTAGAAGGACAAAAGCCGCGTATCGGTGTTTTTGTTTGTCATTGTGGAATTAATATTGGAAGTGTAGTAGATGTACCCGGTGCAGTAGAATTTGCCAAAACACTACCCAAT
>JAUVKM010000077.1 GCA_030596265.1 Candidatus Cloacimonadota bacterium | reverse complement strand
AAGAAACAAATTTCTCGGAACAGAATTTGCATATATAGAAAATGAAAATAATTTAGGAGGACGTATAATGTTAAACAAATTACAAAATCAAAAAGGATTTAGTCTTATTGAGTTGTTAGTTGTTGTTGTGATTATTGCCATCCTGGCAGCAATTGCAGTTCCAATTTACATGAGTTATGTGCGCCAAGCAAGATCAACAGAAGCACAATCTGCTATCGCTGCCTTGCGACAAACTTACAGAGTTCATTATCAAACTTATGGTTCTACAACAGATTATGATGTTGAAGCTGCTCTTAAGGATGCTAACCTTGGTAACAGAACTAATAAGAACTGGGAATTTGAGGTTGTAGGTACACCACCAAAGAAATATATGGCTACTTCTACAACGGAATTTCCAGAAGGCGAAGGGAAACAAGTTTGGTATGATGTAGAAGATGCAGAATTTCATGGCTATGGTATTGATGACGAGGACAACGAAGAAGAACTCCTCGATTAATTATTTGGGGGTATCTTTTGACTGTTAGAGAACTATTACAATTTACTTCGGATGCTGGAGCATCTGACCTGCACATTAGTGCCGGATCTGTACCCATGATTAGAGTTTTGGGTAAGATGAAAAAACTCAATTTACCAGTGTTGAGTGTTAAGGAAGTTGAAGATTTAATTTTTAGCACCATGAATAATTCACAGATAACAATTTTTAAAGAGAAGTTGGAAATCGACTTTTCTACAAAATTGGATGATGATACACGCTTCCGTGTTAATGCTTTTCATCAGGTTAATGGATTAGGTGTTGCCTTTCGTGTTATTCCTAATGCCATAAAAGATTTTGATGATCTGCATCTTCCGGAAATACTGGCAAGACTTTCTATGAGACAACGCGGTCTTATATTGGTAACAGGACCAACAGGTAGCGGCAAATCTACAACACTATCTACTATGGTCGATTACATAAACGATCATAAACATTGTCATATTATCACAATTGAAGACCCGATCGAATTTATGCATAGAAGCAAGAACTCTCTCGTCAACCAGCGGGAAGTGGGGCACGATACCTGGTCATTCAAGGTAGCATTGCGTTCTGCTTTACGTGAAGACCCTGATGTAATACTTGTGGGAGAGATGCGTGACCTTGAAACAGTATCCCTGGCATTAACGGCTGCTGAAACGGGTCACCTTGTACTTGCTACACTGCATACAAGCAGTGCTACTAAGTCTATCGACAGGATAATTGATATGTTCCCAAGAGAGCAGCAGGCTCAAGTTCGTTCCATGCTTTCAGAATCACTGCAAGCAGTTATAGCACAAACTCTGCTTCCAATGAAAGATGAAAGCGATAGAATACCTGCTCTTGAAATAATGATAGCGAATAATGCTGTTAAAAACCTTATTCGTGAAGAAAAAACATATCAAATACCTTCAGTAATCCAATCTGGAAATAAAGAGGGTATGCAATCTAAAGATCAATCATTATATAATCATGTAATGAATGGTTATCTCGATAGAAAAGTAGCCGAAGAAGTGGCGGATAATCCAAAAATGTTTGCTACGGGGACGGCTTTTTAAAATGATTAAAAAAACATTAAGATCTAATGATGGTTTTGGTATTATTCAAGCTCTTGCAGGTTTGATAATCGTAACTATTGCTCTTAGTGGTTTATTTTTAAGTTCGTATTATGCATGGCATAATGCAGTGGGAAATTACCATTATAGAGTTGTTCTCTTAAAAGCACATCAGAAACTAGAACGGCTTAAATTCGTTAATCGAAATAATGAAATCATTACGGATATCAATGGATTTGTTTCGGGAGATTTTCTTATAGATGATGAAAATGATAAGCCTGTTTACGGACTTATCCATCCTCCCACTAGAGTTACATATACAGACATGGTTGTTTCTCAATATGTCGATTACGACGTAATCAGCGTGAAAATAACCTGGCGCGATGGACCGGAATATTTCCTTAATGACGTTTTAAATAAAGAAAGAACTCTTGTCTTGCGGGAAGATTATTTCTACAGAGTTGATGTGGGGGAATAGTAATGAAATTATTAAAAAATAATAGAGGTTATTCACTTATTGAGATTATTGCAGGTCTTCCGCTTGTAGCATTGGTATTTGTGATATTTGGTATCGGTACGGTTCATTTTGTAACTAATTTCCAGGAAGTGAAGCTATATTCTCAATTGCAGCAGGATCTTTTTGATGCTATAGAAGTAATGAGACACGGATATATGTGTCAAGGTGTGACAGATGATGAAGGTCTTATTGGTATTGCTACTGCCAAAAAAGTAAAAGTTGGTGATTCTAGAAATTCTATTAAGGTAATGCCTTTAACTCTTAATACTGCCGAGGAAGAAAGCTACTGGGTTAAGTATATTGTAAATGATGATATGCAATTAGAAACAAAAGGGAGATATGGTATAAACAGTTACGAAAACAAAGTAGTATTTCCAACTACACCAATTAAATATATCGGCAGGGAACCCCAATTTAAAATAAAAAATCCATTGCGAATATGGACTGTAAGCGAAACTGATGCGCAGGGTAATCCTTTGTTGCTTGATATTAAACTAGTTGGGCAGGTTAGATTCCGTGAAAAATTGAGAAGCCAATCCAACGAAGATGATATAAGAAGAAACACCAGGACTATTACTTATGAAACTTCTATCTTCCTGGGTAATTCACATGCGAGTTTAGAAATAGAAGAAGAAGAATAGGGAGATATTATGAAGAAACTATTTAAGAAATTATTAAGTAATAATGTTGGTAGTGTCCTCATAATGGTAATTGCAGTTATGTTAAGTCTAGTTGCAGTTGCTTCCTCAGCTTCATTAATGGTTATTACCGGACACAATCAATTACAAACACAATATTCTCACGATATGATCCAGGAAGAATTGTTGTTGCGCAGCGAAGCTGCCAGATTGCATCTGGCAATAGAACATGACGATGCGAGAGAGTTACCGGGTCGTATCATTGAAATACTAGAACCGGATCGCAAAACAACATACTTTATTTCCAGCCGTGGACAACATATAGTTATTAGCAGCTTTATGGGGATTGCAACACAACAGGCTTATGCTGTTCAATCTTTAATAACTGCCAGGAGGGATCGTTGGATAGCTCGATCTTACAAATCTCCGGTTAAAAGATATTCTGAGCGTCTTATAAGAAATAGAAGTCTTGCCGAATATCAATATTTTACTAACACAGAAGCCTCGGAAAATGCCGATGGCGGAACAGCAGCTGCATTAGTAAAATTCTGGGGTCCGGATGAGATGTATGGACCGGTACATTCTAATGATGATATCTGGGTTCAGTGTGCTGGAGGTGGACCGAATAGCGGTTGGCCTACCTTTCATAGTATGGTTACAACTGCCGGTAGACTTATGCATTATCCCACGGGTGGATATCTAGTTGACAATGCACCGATGAACGATATATTTTTAGATGGATATTTAGAAGAAGCTCCATCAATTATTTTTAATCCTACTGCTGATCTTATCCGTCAGAATGGTTTGAGACTTGGTACGGATGATACTGATATTGTCTATGTGAAACTTCATGATGGCAGTTATGACTGCATGTTTGGTGAGATCGTAAGCACGGGAGTTGATACTTTTGGTGTGTATAGCTGGTTTCCGCATAATACCGATTGGGCAGATGCCGTTGTAAATAGCGGTGGTAACTGGTATGAAGATTCAAATCATATTTATACGAATCATATTACTCATTACGATACTCTTTGGAGGGATGGACCAGTATTTCCGGTTATAAATCATTCTGTTTGGGTAAATCAAGCCGAGCTTTGGATCGAAGGTGAAGTTTGTGGAGCGCAGACCTGGGCAAGTGCTGATACTGTATTCATAGTTGGCGATATTATTTATGGCGATACTGGTTACGGTTTGCCACCTGATGATCCCGATAATACAAACCTAACGGATTATTTCGGACTTGTCTCTGAGAAGAAGATCTTAATCAGATATAAACACAAAGATCCTTTTGATAATATGGCATTACGTGATGAAAATTGTAATAATGTAATGCTTTATGGTGCTTATGCCGCTATCGGGGCAGGTGATGAGAGCATACATGGGAATATGTACTGTCATTATGACGGAATCTTTACTTTCCAATATCATCATCCGCATGGCTCAACGCCGCAATTCACGGCACTAAGTCCATATATTTATGAACAATTTACCATAAACCTGATCGATACCGGTGGGGATGGTTGGGATGGAGCAGTTATAGATGTTCTAATTAATGGAGTAGTTATATTAAATCAAATTACCTGTTCCGGTGGTTTGAGTACTTACACATTCAACGTTAATAATGGAGATATAATACAAACTGCTTACACAGCCGGTACAAATGAAGATGAACATTTCTATGAGATTTTAGATGGTGATGGAGTTGTGGTTGCTTCCGATGGACCTAATCCTGGACCCGGTATAACATTTCAAGCTTTGTTAGATCCTGATACAGATACTGTATATACTCATGTGGATCTACATAAATTTATTTTCCCGCCAAATAACATGTTGCCACCGGAAATTGAGGGCTTTAATATGCATGGTGGTAATCCAATAGTTTTTGGTACTTGCGGATTCCCTTATGAAAGCCCTGCTTACTTAACTTCATACCCGAATAATAATTCTAATAGTTACGTTTATCCCTATGGAACAGATTACCCATGGTATAATCCTGTCTGGCCGGAGAGTGCAGAAGATCTTTTTTTCGAAAGAGGGGATCTTACTATCTTTGGTGCGATTGCTCAAACAAGACGAGGATTTATTCATCGTTCAGGAGGTGATCCATATAATCACCCCGGAGATAATAAATGGGAAATGGATATATATCATTATGATGGAATGCATCTACCAACAGGATATAATAAAGATTATCATTATGATAACCGGTTTATATTTGTACAGCCACCGGATTATCCACAGATTTATGAAGGTTGGGGAGAAACAACACTTACGGCATTTGAAAAGAAATCGTGGTTCTATAAAGCTCCTCCGGCAGATTTTGTAGAGACTACCCATTAATATAAATATAAATAAAAAAATGACTAAAAATGTGAGGTTACATGGCTAAGACGAAAACAGTTAATTTCAAAGAATCAATCGGATTGGACATAGGTAATCACAGTATCAAGATGGTACATCTAAAGAAAACACATCATGGATATAAGTTACTAAATTGTGAAAGCCTTTCAACAATTCCGGAGGGGATAGAACCTGTATTCTCAGATCTATCTCCAGATCGCTATGGTCCCATATTATCTCAACTTGTAAAAACGATGAAACTAAAGCCAAAAAAAATCAGGCATCTTGTTTCTTCGATAGGTGGAGATAATACAAGTATAAAGCAGATAAAAACAATATTTTTACCAGATGAAGAACTGGAATCTGCCTTATTCTTTGAGGCTAAGAAGCATTTACCAATAAGTGGTGCAGAGATGAACTTGGATTACCAAGTTCTAAGTGTAGAAGAAAAAACCAATAATATGAATATTTTACTTGCTTCATCCACAAAAGCATTATTAACAGAACATTCCAATATTTTAACAAGTGCCGATCTAACTCCTGGTATAGTTGATCTGGAATCATTAGCTGTTGCTAATAGTTTTATTCTTAATAGTGAAAATGAAGATGGTGTATATGTTATTCTTAATATTGGTGCATTCAAAACCAATATGGTTATATACAGCGCAACTTCTAAGTTTTTTGCACGTGATATTGCTTACGGTGGATTTAATCTAACTAAAGATATTATGAAAAAGCAGAAGATCTCTTATGAAGAAGCTGAAAGGTATAAATTGGAGCATGGTTTAAAAGAGAAAGAAGTAAAAAAAGATAAAACTTCTCTTCTTGCTTTAGACATAACAGAAAAGAATACGGTTGAACTTATTACACAAGAGGTGAAAAGATCTCTCCGATTCTATGTGAAAGAGGCAGGTAACAGTGATTTCAGAAAAATATTACTTGTGGGGGGAAGTGCTAATTTGAAAGGGCTTCCGGAATATATCGCTGAACAGCTTCAAGTTCCAACAGAAGTATTTAATCCCTTCAGGAACCTCGAAGATTCAAATAGACCGGGTACAACTAATGATCCACAATTTGCAGTTGCTCTGGGTCTGGCATTGAGACCGGAATAGGGGAGTGACTATGAATACATTTTACTTTAAAATAAATCTAAATAAATTTGGTGAATTAAAACAAAAAGCCGAATCGGAGAAGAGGACATTCAAAATTTCTGCTATCAGCTATGCTACAATTTTCTTTATTGCAACCTTAATTGCGATATTACTGAGCAGTAATTTAAGTGCTAAAATTAAACATAGAAGTAAGCTTCTTAATAGTATCAGGGATGAGATCAAAACTTATAAAGTAAGTGGAGAATTTCTTTCATCAAAGGATCTTATAAGACTTGCTAATATTAGTTCCGAAAGGATCTTTTGGACAAAGAAACTGGTTGCCTTGTCAGAAAAAACTACTGATAAGATCGCTATCACTCATTTCTCTTTCAAAAATAATAAACTCAGTCTTTATGGAATAACCAGGCTTGATAGAAAGCAGAATGAATTTGAGCTGATAGATGATTTTATTACTGAATTAAATAATGATGAGCAGATCAGTGGTGACTTCCCAGAAATTCAATTTGTGAAATCTAGTAAAGATAAAGAGAAGGATGTTGAAATTCTCCGATTCCAAATTGATTGTATTTCTAAAAGTTATACAAAAAAAGGAGGTAGAAAATGATAAAGCAAAGATATCTACTTCTTTTATTTGTAATGATCTTAAGTACTATCTGTTTCTTTTATTTCAGTACAAACAGTATTAAAACAAAGATTGAAAAGATTGATAAATACGATGAAGCAATAAAAGTTGAACAAGAAAAATTAAACAGTGCAAAAGTAATTAATGATCAACTACAAGAAGTATCTAAAGTTATTATGCGGAGTATGACAAATGAGAAAGAATTTGCGATTGAAGATGTTAATGCCTTTGTAAGACAATTGGCTAATCTGGCTGATAAGTATAAGATCTCCATCGACTCACTTTCTCCTAAAGTTGTATCTTCCGATAAATCATATCTGGTAGAACAGGAATATTCTCTTTCAGTTGTATGTACATTTATACAAATGGGGCAATTCCTTTCCGAACTGGAATCTTTTGATCATATAATTAAACTTAATACTCTTGATGTGAGACCGGTGAAAGAAGACAAAACTCAAACTTTCGATGAAATTATCGATACAAGATATAAAGTAACATTTGAACTTTCTGTCTTTATGATCATCAAGGAGGCATAATATGGAAGAAAAATATTTAAAAGATCTTGTAATTGCCTTGATTGTAATTACCCTTATTGTGCTTGGTGTTAAATGCAACAGTCTTTATAATGATATCAAGGTTGTTCCTGTAGAATCCAAATACAAGAAATTAGCATTAAGCGAAAATCTATTCAACCAGATCGAGGATATTGAGCAATCAATTCAGGATAGAAAAGAATTTGTTTTTACAGTAACTAAAGATCCATTGGAACAAAATCTGATCGTAAAAACTATTAAAGATCTAGAGAAGCAATGGCGACAAGAAGTCGAGAGAATGGTTCGCCTGGAATCAACGATTGTACCAGAAGTTGGCAAAAAATTGGCTGCGATCTCACATAAAGGAAAAACTAAACTCTATTCTATCGGTGACAATTTCTTTTATGGGAAGATAACTGATATACTTAAGGGCAAAATCGTTTATTCATATAAAGGGAGAAACAATATTCTTGCCCTTCAGAAGCTTCCTGATAAACCAGAAGCAATTGATAACAGTAATGAAGTTTCACAAGAAAAAAAATATAATTGGTAATATAAAGGAGAATGTATGAAGAATAATAGAACTAGATTACTATTATTGTCGTTAACTGTAATGATATTCTTATCTGTGAATGTCTTTGCAGCAGAAGTATCTGATCTTTTAAATAAGAAGATCACATTAGACGCAGAAGATGCCTCAGTATCAACTATCATTTCAACAATGGCAAGATTAAGTGGCTGTAATATCGTATTGGCGATGGATACAGAAACTAAAGATGAAAAATCAGAAGAGCAGAAAATCACTATCCACATTGAAGATGTTCCAATCGAGCAGGCTTTAGCACTTGTTGTTAAGTCTATTGGATTATCTTACCGTCTGGTTGGTGAAAAAACATTTATTGTAGGTGAGAGAGGCAGGATCGAAGAAGAGATCGGCGAGAGAACTTATGTATTGCATCTTAATTATGTTGATGTAAGTAAAATCGTGAATGCTCTTAAAGTTATGCCGGGTGAATCAATTGCAATTGAAGGACAGAATGCAATTCT
>JAUVKM010000191.1 GCA_030596265.1 Candidatus Cloacimonadota bacterium | reverse complement strand
AGTAACAGTTGATGATGCTTTTGAATTAGAAATAGCAAATAATGTTCCAGATGGTCATGTAATAGATTTTGTGGTAGAAGCTGATGGTGGTGAAATATGGGAAAGCTATTTCTCAGATGAGGCACTTGCACCTATTCTTACAGCTGAAGAATTTATTATTGATGATAATACGGGTAATAATAACGGAATAATAGATCCAGGTGAAACTGTAACTATTTATATCCCTACAAATAATGAAGGTAGTTCTGCATCACCATCTGCTATTGGTACTCTTACATGCAATGAACCACTCATCACAATTGTAGATGAAACATACACTTTAGGTGAGATCGCTGCAGGTGGTAGTGTACAGGCTGTTTATACAGTAATCGCAGATTCGGAAATTACTTTAGGAACACCAATAACCTTTGATTATGAAGTTGATGCTGATGCATATTCAATTCAAATTTATTTCACTACTATTGTTGGATTAATAATCGAAGACTTTGAAAGTAATAACTTCCTGAGTTTTGACTGGCAATTTGGCGGAAATGCAGACTGGACAATATCCACAGATGCGTATGAAGGTTCATACAGTGCTAAATCCGGTACGATCTCCCATAACCAGGCTTCTTCTATATATTTGGAAGTAAATGTTCTTGCTGCCGGTGATCTGAGTTTCTATAAAAAAGTGTCCTCAGAATCAAGTTGGGATTACCTGCGTTTCTTTATTGATAATACTGAGATGGATTCGTGGAGTGGTACTATTTCTTGGAGTCAAGAGACATATCAACTCTCTGCAGGACCTCACACTCTCAAATGGGAATATGATAAGGATGGTTCGGTTAGCAGTGGTTCAGATTGTGCGTGGATAGACTATATAGTCTTCCCTGCTATAGGTGTTGCACCAACTGGTACGGTATCAGGTACAGTAACAGATGTTGAGACCGGGCTTCCAATTTCAGGAGCCGATATTGCTGGTTTGGCAACTTCAGGTGGTGATGGCTCATATAGTTTTGATATTCCAATTGGAACTTATGATTTCACCTGTACTGCAGATAATTATTTTGATCTAGAAATAACTGGTGTAGTTGTGGAAGAAGGTGTAACAACCTCTCTTGATTTTGCAATGAGCCCATCATATCCACCAGAAAACGTAGATGCAGTAATTGTAGACTTCAACGATGTAGTTATCACTTGGGAAGCTCCAGCAGATCCACAGAGTGATAGAATTACAGAAGATAAGGTATCTAAGTTAGTAGCAGGTGAAAGAGAACTAGAAACACCTGTGGTTTCTCTAAGTAATAAAGAACCGGTTACAGATACACGTTCTCTTACTGGTTTCAAAGTATATGAAGATGGAAACGAAATTGTTGAGATCACAGATCCAGGGACATTTACTTATACAGATGCAGCAATAGATGCAGGTGATTATGTATATACTGTAACTGCTGTTTATGATGAAGGAGAATCTTTCTTTTCTAATCCTGCAAATGTAAATGTAATTCTTCCTGCGCCATCAGATGTTGATGCAGAATCACTGGATCTAAATATTATGATAAGCTGGATAACTCCTGCAAACAGAGATATTGTTTCATACAATATATATCGCAATACAGAATTAATTGCAGAGGATGTAATGAATTCACCTTACGAGGATCTTGATGTTCCAACTGGAAACTATACATATAATGTAACAACAGTTTATGACGGTGGCTGGGAATCTGATATGTCTAACAATGCTTTTGTTATCCATACTCAAACAGATGTTACCGATCTACCTAAACCAGAAGTTACAGAGCTTACAGGTAACTATCCTAATCCGTTCAATCCAACAACAACTATTAGTTTCTCAATAAAAGAATCAGGTCATGTTTCAATTAATATTTACAACATGAAAGGACAACTAGTTAAGACACTAAAGGATGAGCATCTTGATGCAGCCTATCATACTGCGGTTTGGAACGGTAAAGATAATGGCAATAAGATAGTTTCAAGTGGTATTTATTTCTACAAGATGAGATCTGGAAAATATACCAGTACGAAGAAAATGATCTTAATGAAATAACATTCAGTTAATAATAAGCCCTGTCAGATTTTCTGACGGGGCTTTTTTATATTGTAAATTTAATGAATTGATAGCGAAGACTTTTTATTAATAATTATTTAAATTCTTGGAATTAAAATTGCATATATAATTAGAATAATAAAGATAAAGGAAAATTAATGAAAAAATTAGTAACTATAATATTTATAATAATTATAAACATTACGGCATCATTAAATGGAGTGGATAATATCTCTCGAAAAATTAAAGAAAATCCGATTTTAGCACATTTTCTAAGTTTAGAAGAGATCTTATTAAATGAAGACTATGAACGAGATTTCACACCAACAGATCCACCAGCCGGAGTAGTTCGCCAAACATCAGAATTTGAACAGATGGAAGGTGTATTGGTTGTATATCCGCTTGGTGTTCCTTATACACTTATTGCAGAAATGTCACAAGATATTACAATTTATACGATTGTTCAAAGTTATCAGCAAAATCAATGTGAAACAAATTACCAGAATAACGGTGTGAACATGACAAACTGTGAATTCATAAATGCGCCCACAAATACTTATTGGGTACGTGATTTTGGACCCTGGTTTGTCTCAGTTGATGATGAAATTGCTATTGTAGATTTCCCGTACAACAGACCCAGACCATTAGATGATGAAATTCCGGTAATAGTAGCAAATTACTTTGGAATAGATCTTTATGGAATGGATATTGAACACACAGGTGGAAATTACATGTGTGATGGAAATTTCATTGGTGCTTCTACTGATCTAGTATATGATGAAAATCCAGGATTAACTCCAGCTGAGATAGACCAACTTGTTCTAGATTACTTAGGAATTGAAAATTATCATGTCACAATAGATCCCCTGGATGAGTATATTAAACACATAGATTGTTGGGGAAAATTTTTGGATGTGGATAAAGTGATGATAGGTCAAGTGCCGGTAAATGACTACCGATATGATGATTTTGAATTTGTAGCAGATTATTTTGCTGATCAAACTTCAGCCTGGGGAAATAACTATGAAGTGTATCGAGTTTATACTCCTGGAGGATATTCCCAACCTACACCTTACACAAATTCGTTGATAGTTAATAGCAAAGTCTTTGTGCCAATTACAGGAAGTCAATGGGATGATGAAGCTATTACTTCTTATGAAGAGGCAATGCCCGGTTATGAGATTTTTGGAATATATTCCTCTGGTTGGGCAGATACAGACGCACTTCATTGCAGAACACGTGGAGTTGCAGACCGGAATATGCTTTATATTCAGCATGATCCGATTCTGGATGATGCACCTGCTGGAGAAGAAATCGACATTGTAGCGCAGATCGTACCTTATAGTGGTGAACCACTCTATGCAGATTCATTACTTGTTAAATATAAAATTAATTATGGAAATTATAACTCACTAATAATGGTACCTACTGGTAACGATAATTATCTTGCTTCACTTCCTGCTTTAGATCCTGGATGCGAAATATTCTATTATATTCATGCTGCAGATGAATCCGGGCGTAGCTCAAATCATCCGATAATCGGAGAACCAGATCCACACACTTTTTTAGTTTCAGGTATTCCCGATCCTGCTGAGCTTGTAGTGAATCCAGCTTCATTTTCCATTGAAATGTTAGCAAATGAAATTTCAGTTGAGATCATGGAATTGTTAAATATTGGTGGTACAGCTATGGATTATAGTATCACTGAATCAGCAGATTGGCTCTCTATAGATCCTGTCTCAGGAACTTTATTAGCTGGAACTTCCGAAAATATTGGACTAACATTTGATACTACAGATATGATTGTTGGAGATTATTATGTTGATCTGATTATTAATGACAACAGAGAAGAAACGATTATACCGATCTCATTAACTGTTACAGGAACAAATATACAGAATGATTTTGTTTGTATTGAAACTAAATTGTTAGGGAATTTTCCTAATCCATTCAATCCTGAAACCACCATACAATATAACTTAAAAAATTATTCAGAAGTAACAATAACAATTTACAATACAAGGGGACAATTGGTTCGTACTTTGGTTAATTCTTTTCAAGAAGCTGGAGTGCATAGCACAGTATGGGACGGCAAAGATACAAATAAGAGAAACGTTTCCAGTGGTATTTATTTCTCTACATTTGATGCAAATGATAAAGAAGGTGATTATACCAGTGTGAAGAAAATTATCTTACTAAAATAAAAAAGTTGCAATTGATATCACGGCAGCCTTATTACAAAGGCTGCTTTTTTTTTAATTATTTTAAGAAATAGGTTGCATAAAAAAAACAAGTAATTGAATAATCCACCTTGAATTCTTTCGTAGAAAATCGGAGGTTTGTTATGGTTGATTTTCCATGTATACAAAATGCTGATCTGAAGGGTAAAGTTGTCCTTGTTCGAGTTGATCACAACGTTGTAAAAAAAGGATTGATCCACGATCCATATAGAATAGATGCCACACTGGGGACACTTTATTATATCAGTGCTAAAGGTGGAAAATTGATCTTGATGACCCATATCGGCAGGCCCAGAAACAAGAAAACCGGAGAAATAGAGATCTCTGAAAATACATCTGTAAAACCGATTGTAGACTATTTAGAAAGTAAATTACACATAAATCTTAAAATTCCGAAATTTATCGAATATCATAAACAGGGATACTTGGGATTAGAAACCTCTGTTAACCATATGATCCGGGAACTTAAAGAAGATAAGATCGAAGGAGTATACCTTCCTAATACACGTTGGTTTAAAGGAGAAGAATCCGGAGGAGAATTAGCAGATCAATTTGCAAATCAACTAGCAGGACTTGCAGATATTTT
>JAUVKM010000211.1 GCA_030596265.1 Candidatus Cloacimonadota bacterium | reverse complement strand
ATTTTTTTATCTTTCTTCACATCATGAAAAATAACATCGACTTGATCACCATATTTTTCTTCAATGGATACAAGAACTTCTTCCATCATTTTACACGGTATACAAGTTTTAGAACCAAGTTCCAGAAAGGTAATCTTTGGTTTAGTTGCAGTTGAATCTTGAACAGTTTCTTCAGCAAAACATATAGAAGAAATTGCGAACACTAATAATAATATTGTTATGTTTTTCATTATCATTCTTTTCACGAAATAAGCTTAATAATATCTTTTGGACTAAGTGCTTTTCCTACCGATACGACCTTTTCATTAATCACTAGTCCCGGTGTCATCATCACTCCGTAATCGATGATCCGGTTGATATCTTCCACTTTCTCAAGATTTGCTTCAATATGTGATTCTTGTAGCGCAATTTCAACATTTGCATATAACTTTTTACATTTTGAACATCCAGTTCCCAATACTTTAATATTCATTGTTATCTCCTTTTAAATAACTTTAATAAACGTAATGATCGCACCTATAATTATAAGGATTCCACAAATTCTTCTAAGTATCTGTGTCCCTTTGGATGATACATTCCAAGACAAATATTTTTTCACAATTTCCGTAAAAATTCCTGCTAAAACCAGAATGCCGCAATGTCCGAGAATAAATGCCAGGATTAATCCTACACCATACCATAATTGTGTAGAAATTGAGGACATAGCAATTCCCAGGATCGGCGCCATGAAAGCCAGAGCACAAGGTCCCAATGCCAAACCAAAAACCAAACCGAGTATTAATCCACTCACATAAGGACGATTTTTTACTCTGCGATCTTTACCTGAAGCAAGATCTGGCATGGCAATGATACCTAGAAAATATAAACCAACCAGTAAAAGTAAAAGGCTGATAATAATGCGCAGGATCGTATCAAAACTACCCAGAAGTAAGCCGGCAAAAGATGCAATCCCCGCTGCAAGAGTTAGTGTGATTAAAATGCCCAGTGAGAAGTTCAATGATATGAAAAATGCTTTTCGGGTGGAGATATCCTTTTGCTCGTTGATGAAGGCAATTACAATTGGTATACTTGCCAGATGACAAGGGCTAAGGAGAATACTTAAAATACCCCACAAAAAACTAGTGCCGATCGCAATAGCAGGATTGCCGTAAAGTGCCATGGTTAATTTTTCAAATAATTCTAACATCGTTCAATTCCTTTTTTCATATCATCCGAATTTAGTAAACTGTCATTCTGACGATTCTTTTACGCTGCTCTTTTCAGGAAGAATAAATATAAATAAAATAGTTACTCATTTTCCAAGACTCTCCGTTCGGAGTAACACAACGATATCATTACCCTGACAATGAACCAAATATCACACCCGTGAAAGTAGCCATAACCACAACCAGAGAAACAAAAACTACTGTTTTTTTGGTTCCCATCACACTGCGAATAACCAGCATATTTGGAAGTGATAAAGCAGGACCTGCCAACAGTAATGCCAGCGCCGGACCTTTTCCCATACCGTTTCCCATCAAGCCTTGCAGAATGGGAACTTCTGTGAGCGTGGCAAAATACATGAATGCTCCCACGATGGAGGCAAAGAAATTTGCCCAGATAGAATTGCCGCCAACTAGTTTGGAAATCCATTCAGATGGGATCAATCCTTCATGTCCCGGACGTGCCAGCAGCAAACCGGCAGCTACAACTCCAAAGAGCAGCAAAGGTAGAATTTGTTTAGTAAATTCCCAAGTAGAAGAGAACCACTCTCCTACCTCTCCTTCGTCTTTACTGGTGAAATATGAAAGCCCGATCACGCCGACAACAAAGGGTATCATCGGTTGCCAGCCGGAAGCAAATCCAGAGATAACCATAGCAATTCCCGTAACTGCAATCTTCCAGTATTTCATTTTGTAGATAGCTATTAGAATAATTCCCAATACTATAGAAAAAATTGAAGTGATAATCCATTTTGCGCTATAAATCGCATTCCAAATTCCAGATTCGGTAACCGGCTTTGCCCAATTTGCAAAGATAAGAATAAAGATCATTGAAGCAAAGAAAATCAAATTGTGCCAAAACGGTCGGTCTTCATCAACTTCCGGCATTAGCATTTTCTGTTGTACTTTTTCTTCTTCATCTTTGCGGAAAACGAAACTCATTATTAATCCGATAATAATACTGAAAATAACTGCTCCCACAGCTCTGGCGATTCCCATTTCTAATCCCAATATGCGTGCTGTGAGGATAATAGCTAATATGTTTATTGCAGGACCGGAATATAAAAAGGCTGTTGCCGGACCGATACCTGCTCCTCTTTTATAAATCCCACTGAAAAGCGGCAGAATCGTACAGGAACAAACTGCCAGGATTGCACCGGAAACAGAAGCAACAGAATAGGCGACAACACGTTTAGCTCTGGCTCCCAGATATTTCATCACTGCATTCTTAGAGATGAATACTCCAATGGCACCGGCAATGAACAACGCTGGGATGAGACATAAAATAACATGCAAACGAGCATATTCCCTTAACAGATGAAATGATTCCATCACTGCATTTTGGAAACGAGCAGCATTTACCGGCAGATGATATACTGCTAAAAAAATCGCTACCATCAGCAGCAATATTTTCCATTCATTTTTCCAACTCATTATTTTATCCTTATCATTTCTCCACAAAACCATAAAACAATTGTCTTTCTGAGGAATCTTTTAGCTTTACCATCGAAGAATCTAATGGGTTTTCTTTCAGCTTTACAACTAATCCAATCCGAGATTCTTCCTGAGAACGACGTGCAAGAAACCAGCCTAATGCTGGTAAACGTCAGAATGACAGACCTATCTTTTGTGTAGATTTTTTAAATTGCATTCATTTTAATTTTGTTGCTATCGATTACATTTGTAAGGCAACTGAACATCGAAAGAACACATCGGCATATCAATTTATAGTAAACGCAATTTCCACGTTTTTCGTCGATTATTATGCCGGCATTTTTGAGAACTGCGAGATGTTTGGAAACGGTAGAAATATCTGCTCCGATCATTTCGGTGAGTTCTTTCACACAATATTCCTGTTCATCCAATTTGTGAATAATATACAAACGGGTAGCATGAGCCAATGCTTTGCTGATACGAGCCAGCTCTTCATATTTCCTCTTTTCAAGATCATCCATAAAACCTCCATTCGTATAAGAAATTATAACCTTTACAAAACTCGTTGCCTATTTGGTCAAATCGCCAAATAGAGTCAAGAAAAAAAAGACACCCCATAACAGATGCCTTTTTCTATCTTAACTAAATTATTTCATCAATATCATTTTCTTAGTGGAAGCATATCTTCCAGCTCTTAATTTATAAAAATAGATTCCACTTGAAACTGGGTTACCATTATCATCGGTTCCATTCCAAATAATGGAATGTTGACCTGAAGAAAATCTTTCATTAACCAAAGTCTTAACCTTTTGCCCTTTCGTATTAAATATTTCGAGATTTACAAATGAGGATGTTTGGGCTATAGAAAAAGAAATCGTCGTAGATGGATTGAATGGATTTGGAAAATTTTGATGTAGTGAAATTTCTGCCGGAACAGCAGGATCATTCACATTTGTAGGATATAAATTTACCTGAGCAGCTTGCAAAATCTCAAGACTATCCCAATCTTGAATAATTGCAACTGCATGTAGATCTTCTAAATTCCAATCAGGTTGCATTTCCACACCCAAAGCAGCAGTGTAAGTGGCAGTTTCTCCAGCATTTGAAATCAATACATTTTCTTCATCAGATTTAGCAACAACTAAATAATACCAGGGATTATCATAACTGTAATCTACCCAGTTCGTAATTACAAAAAATATTTTATTGTTGCTGCTTACGATATTTTCTGTCAGAGTTATATTTGCAACTATCTCGAAGCTGTCTTCTCTATTCTGTTCAAATTCCAGATCTATTGTTAATGGACTTTCCAGCATTACTAGTTCTTCATAAGCTTCCTGAAAATTTGTTGTAGTACAATCCCAACTTTCAAGCAAATACGTTCCATCAAAATAGGCAGTTGGATATATCGAAACTTGATAAAGATCATTTCTATCCTGAGCACCTGGAGATATTTCATAAGGATATAAACTCCAGCTTAAAGGTATTAAATATTCTACTGATTCATTTAACGAATTTAATGCACTCCGTGCAAGTCCATCCGGTCCTCAGCATCCGTTATCTATTGTGAATACTTCACCCACCACATATCTCTGATTGGCGAATAGGGTTAGGCTAAGCACTAATAAAATTATAATTAATGTAAACTTCATATTTCCTCCAAAATATTTCTTATTCATAATATTATAACGATTGCAATAAATATTCCCAATTTTTTCTTAAAATGGTTTG
>JAUVKM010000290.1 GCA_030596265.1 Candidatus Cloacimonadota bacterium | reverse complement strand
TGAGAGAGGCAGGATCGAAGAAGAGATCGGCGAGAGAACTTATGTATTGCATCTTAATTATGTTGATGTAAGTAAAATCGTGAATGCTCTTAAAGTTATGCCGGGTGAATCAATTGCAATTGAAGGACAGAATGCAATTCTTGTTCGTGCAAATCCTGAGACTTTTGCAGAGATAAGTAACAGAATAGAAGAGATAGATGTTCCTCAAAAACAAATTGAGATTAGAGCTCGTCTTATTGAAATTTCTGTTTCCGAAGCAGAAAAATATGGTATCGATTGGGCAAAATTGAACAGTCTTACAACCATTCTTGCTGAAGATGTAAAAAGTTCCAATGGAATAGGATTACCATATAATTTTACAGATGACACAGGTAATTTATCTTATGGAGACCTTTCACCTTTCGGTATTATCCCTGAAGATCAATACTTTCAAAGAATGGAAGACCTTGCTGATATCGGACATTTCAGTCGTCAGCTCACAGCATTTGATGTAACTATAGATTGGTTATTGCAAAATAATGCAGCAAAACTTCTCACAGATACAAGAATTACAGCTTTAAATGGTGAAGAAGCAGAGATCCATATTGGTGAAGTAGTTCCTTATATTGCTGAAGATAACGAGAAGCAGATTCAAGTAGAACGTGAAGAAGTTGGTATCAAACTAAAAGTTAAACCTACAGTAAATTCTGAAGGACAGATCACAACAAAGATTGAACCTGAAGTTAGTTCCGTTATGGAATTGGTGGGTGGATATATTCCTAGAACTAAAGTGAGAAAGATCATTTCTACTGTAACAGTACCAGATGGTCAAAAAATTATTGTTGGTGGTCTTTTAAGTACAACTATGTCAACTACCGTGAATAAAGTTCCACTTCTCAGTGCTATTCCATTACTAGGAAAATTGTTCCAGCATAAGGTAACACTTATGGAAAAAACAGACCTTATTATAGAGATCACTCCTCATGTAGTTACTTTTGATAATATTAATTTAGAAATAGAAATTGATGAAAAACTTGAAAAGAAATTGATCATAGAAAAAGTTTCTAATGATGTTCAGGAATTGGAGGAATAATGAAATATTCAAAATTGATCTTATTACTATCCATTACTATTATTGTTGCAGGTCTTTTACTTACGGCTTGTGATGATAGAATAGTAGATCCATTAAACTACATCATTGCCAGTATGACAACAGATGAAAATGTTATTTTTTCAGATGGTGATGAAACTACTTTTGCAACGATCAAAGTTATGTTAAAAGATAGTGATAATTTCGCTGTTTTTGGACAAGCAGTTCAATTTAGGACCGATATGGGTTATTTAACCCCGGCAGAAGCTATTACAGACAGCAGCGGTATTGCTACCGTTCAGTTTCATGATGGGAATGCATTTGGTTATGCCACTATTGAAGCTATTGTTGGGAATGTTTCTGAAACAATTGAAATTTATATTGATGGGGTTCCACCTCAAGATGTAAGTTCGATTGGATTTGATATTTCCGAACAAATTCAGATAAGTGTTCAGGGAACAGGTGGTACAGAGACTTTTGAACTTGTTGCAAGTCTTTATGATAGTTCTGGTCAATTGATCAACCAGGCAAAAACTGTTTGGTTTGAATTGCTATATGCCCCGGAAGGAACAAACATCAATAATGTTGGTTTAGTTGACAGTACAACATCAATTGCAGGAAAAGCTTCTGTGAACATTAATAGTGGTGAGCATTCCGGTATTGTTACATGTAAAGTTTACACATATACTCTTGAGGGTGGAATAATTAGTTCAACTAAATCTAATATCGTTGTTGCAAGCGGTTTAACTCACACAGTAGAATTTGCTATTGCCGGTCATAGTTCCGGAATAGATATGGGAAGTGGTATGTGGAAAGTGCAGATTTCAACCCTTCTTAATGATATTGAAGGTAACCCCGTTGCCGCAGGTACTGCTGTATATTTTTCACTTCCGGATGAACCGGAATGGGCATCTGTTGTTGCTGCAGCTTATGTAAATAATCAAAATGCTCAGGGCGATTCTTTGGCTGGTGTCGCTTACTCATATTTAACTTATGATGGTTCACATACAAATGATGTTGTTAGTGTAAGAATTGAAACTGGTCTTGGTGATATTTTTGAAGGTGAACTTATACTTCCACTCCAATTTCCTGTAATAGATATTGTAGCAGTTCCACTTCACATTGATTGGTGGCAAATTCCAAATTCTTCCCCAGAATACCAATCAACAGAGATCAGAATTACTGTGATGGATGGTCAGAATAATCCGATAGATAACCAGGTCGTTGTGTTCTCTACAACACTGGGTGAGCCATTAGAACCATACCCACCAGATACTGGAGATCCCTATACTGGTTTAACGGGTGTTATAAATGGTGAGCATGGTAGATTGAACAAAGAAGTAGAATTCTATTATGCAGAATGCCCTCCACCAGGAACTGCTCCTCCAGGAACAACTACCGGTTCGATCACTGCTCAGATCCTTGGAACTCAAACATCAAATCAGGTTACGATTATCTTAAGAAGATACATTAATTAAAAGATTAGGGAGAAGAATAAATGAGTTTTAATCCTCAATTTGCCAGGCTAGGTGAAGTATTAATTCATCTTGGTGCTGCCAATGAAGAGCAAATTAGTGAAGCAGCGCAGAAACAGAAAAGTTTCGGACTTAAGATCGGGGGGACATTATTAAAACTTGGTATTATTTCTGAGAAAGATCTTCTGGATGCATTACATCTTCAGCTTGAATATGAAATAATCAAAGAAGATGAACTTCTTGAATTGGAC
>JAUVKM010000243.1 GCA_030596265.1 Candidatus Cloacimonadota bacterium | reverse complement strand
TACCAAACGGATTTGGTTCTTATGCACTTGCTGCTTACAATTGAGAAGGCTACAAAAAAACTGCCGCAGACATTAACAAAGATATGAACTTCGGTGCAAACATCAGAGTTACACCAATTCCGGGCATAACAGTTGGTGGCTCTTACATGATGAAGACAAAAAACGATAGTGAAATTGATGATGGAACAGGCACAATGATCGATCATCCGGATAGAGAAGAATATTCCATGATAGCTGGTGTTGGTAAATTTGCATTCGGACCTGTCAGCTTGCTTACTCAATATCTTATCAAAGACAAAAACAAGCCAAATATGGACGATTATGAAAAAGTTAATTCCACAGTTATTTCAATGATGCCTGTTTATAGAATAAATAATTCATTTGATCTTGTAGCACGTTATGATATGTACGATCCCGATACAGCTACAGATGACGATGGTTACAATACAATCGTAGCTGGATTCAACTACCACCTGATGAAAGATAGCAAGAACAAGCCAAAACTGTTTATTCAAACAAATTATCAGGTAAAACAATTTGAAGATGATAATGCTGATGATGTAAGCGAGATCATGGTTCAATTGCGCTGGATCTTCTCAGAAACAATTAATAAAGGAAAGTAAAATTATGGAGTAAAACAACCGTGTTGTTTTTTGCATTAACACGGTTAATGCACTCCAAAAAAAAGGAGAAATAAAAATGAAAAAATTAGTAATAATAATCACACTCTTAACAATAATAACTTTACCGGTTTTTGCAAAGAGAAGAAACAAAGTTACTGTTGCGGGATCTACAACTGTACTCCCTATTGCACAGGCGACTGCAGAAATCTTTATGGATAACAATCCCAAAATAAATATCTCGGTTCGCGGTGGTGGTTCAAGCGTGGGAATCGCCGGAATCATGGCTGGAACTGTAGATATTGGTAATGCTTCCCGTCACATTAAAACAAAAGAGCTTGCTTCTGCTCGTGAAAATGGAGTTAATCCTTTTGAAAATATTGTGGCAAATGATGGTATTGCTATCGTAGTTCATAAAAATAACAACGTAGAAAATCTTACTCTGGAACAAATTAAAGATATCTATACCGGCAAGATCAGCAACTGGAAAGAAATTGGTGGTCCTGCATTACCAGTAGTTGTAATTTCCCGCGATGTTTCTTCCGGAACATTTGAAGTATTCAATTCTCTGGTTCTAAAAAACGCCAAAGCAATCGATGGAGCTTTGATGCTTGCATCAAATAATGCTGTTGTTTCCACAATAGCTGGAACTCCCGGAGCTATTGGTTACGCTGGGCTTGGTTATGTTAATAAAACAGTAAATGCTGTGAAAGTTGACAATGTAATGCCATCTAAATCCACAATTCAAAGTGGATCATATCCAATCGCTCGAACATTACATATGTACACTAATGGTGCTCCCAAAGGTTTGGCTAAAAGATATATTGATTTTATCCTTTCAAATGAAGGACAGAAAATTGTTGAGGAACAAGGTTTTATCAGCGTTCAATAGAACAATTGAAGTTAAAGGGGAGGCATTCTCTCGTCTCCCCCATTTTATAAAAACAGGAATTAGCTATGAAAATAATTAAATTATCCCAAATCATTTTAGGATTTGTAATACTGATAATGATACAATCTTGCAATCCAAAAGCAAACACGATTAATACTGCAGGATCAACAACTGTATTACCGATTGTTCAGGCTGCTGCAGAAACATATATGAGTATATATCCCGGCATTAATATATCCGTGCGAGGTGGTGGCACCGGTTTAGGCATAAAATCTATTATTATGGAATCGATAGATATTGGAACTGCATCCAGAAAAGTTAATGAGCGGGAAAATGAATTAATAAAAAAGAAACAAAATGAACTTATAGAAACAGCCATAGCAATCGATGCAATAAGCATAATTGTTCATAAAGATAATTCGATTAATGATATTTCATTAAAAAGCCTGAGACTGATATATTCAGGAAAAATTACAAATTGGAAAGAACTGGGTGAAGATGATCTGGAAATAGTTGTTATCTCCAGGGATGTTTCCTCCGGTTCCTTTGAAGTATTCAATCATGCAGTTTTACACAATGATCTTTTGAAAGATAACTCTATGCGTCTCGCTTCCAATAATGCTGTGGCAACTACTGTAGATTATACAAAAGGTGCGATTGGCTATATCGGATTGGGTTATGTAAATGATGAATTAAAAGTATTATCAATAGATGGAGTTCTGCCTTCAAAAGATACTGCCCATAATTATGAATATCCGTTAACTCGCAAATTATATATGTATACTACCAAAACACGATCTGATGCTACACAGGATTTTATTAATTTCATTCTTTCTGAACTGGGTCAGACAATAGTAGAACAACAAGGATACATCAGGATTAAATAATGAATAAATTTAAGGAATCGATGTTCAAAGGAATAACTTACGCTGCTGCTTTGTTTACCATAGTTTTTTTATTTGGAATCATTACTACTCTGTTTGTGGAAGGAATCCCAATTTTAAAAAGTGTGAGTTTTAAACAATTTATAGCAAATCCAGCCTGGCATCCAACCCATTTCCCACCGGATTTCGGGATTTTATCACTGATCGTGGGATCTGTGGTTGTAACCTTGGGAGCATTGCTAATTGCAATTCCTCTCGGAGTAGGTTCTGCTATTTATATTTCGGAAATTGCCGGACCGAGAACTAAAGAGATAATCAAACCTATAATCGAACTTTTGGCGGGAATTCCTTCTGTGGTTTACGGTCTTTTCGGTATGGCTTTTTTATCCCCTTTTCTGATCAAAGTTTTTGGAATTCCATCAGGATTAAATGCCCTTTCTGCTTCCATAATTTTAGGAATAATGGTTGTGCCAATAATTTCCAGTATGAGTGAAGATGCGCTTTCCACAGTTTCCAAAAGTCAAAGAGAAGCTTCTTTTGCTTTGGGTGCAAATAAGTGGGAAACTATAATTCGGGTAATTCTACCAGCAGCAAAATCCGGTGTTATCGGCAGCATTCTTCTGGGTTTTGGTAGGGCAATGGGCGAAACAATGGTTGTGATAATGGTTGCAGGTGGAGCTGCACAAATACCTAAAAGTTTATTTCAACCGGTAAGACCTATGACGGCAGCAATAGCTGCAGAAATGGGTGAAACTGTTTTTGGAAGTCCTCACTTTCACGCTCTATTTGGAATTGCTATCGTGTTATTTATTATCACCTTCATCACTAATCTGATAACTGAATTTGTATTTCTGAAAAAGAGGCATCAGACATGATATTATTAAATTTCTCAAATTGTCTTTCTGAGGTTCCTTTTAGCCTTACCTACGAAGAATCTCGTGAGAACTCTTGCAGCTTTACTTCTCGTGAAATGAAGAGATCCTTCCAAAGAACAGCGTGCAAGACACGTCAGGAAGACAAAGGAAGTAATTATGATGAATAAACGTGAATTAAAACAATTTATTGGTGTAAATCTTCTTCGTATATTCATAGCTGTCACTGCCATATTTTTAATAATGTTCCTGTATGTGATCTTCAGTAAAGGCGGCAAAATGGTAACGTGGTCATTCCTTACTGAATCACCAAGAAAATATATGACCGAAGGTGGAATTTTTCCGGCAATTGTAGGAACTTTCTGGCTTACTGTTATTTCAATTGGAATTTCATTGCCGTTGGGTGTTTTCACTGCCATCTATATGGTAAGTTATGGAAAGCCAGCATGGCTTGTACGTTCAGTAAGAAT
>JAUVKM010000183.1 GCA_030596265.1 Candidatus Cloacimonadota bacterium | reverse complement strand
ACATAATTCTAAATATTCACCAATTTGGGATTCAGTAATAATTTGTAATAGCTTTTGATAATCTTGTTCATTCTGAAAAATCAGTTCTTTGTTACAACCTCTATTGTAGAGATGGTAGTAACAGCCTTCTTCATAAATCATATTTATATACCTTTTCTCACAACTTCCGAATGTTTTCCAACTTCCGAATGTGCGAAGCTCTTCGGAATGTAGATTGATCAACTTCTCCCGAAAGCTTTCGGGATGAGAAGCAAACGATCTCTAATCATTCACCTTAACTTGTCGAATCTCCGGAATGTTGACTTTTATATTTTCCAACTTCCGAATGTGTCTTGAATTCTTTCGGGACTCTTCGGAATGTAGAAATTTCCACTTCACTTCCCACAAACAATCGGAAGACCTGCGGACATTCCGATGTTTTTCAATAAAATCAACAATTGTTGACCAATTGTAATTTACAAGAAATATTTATATCGAACCTTGAATTAATCAATATTTAAGTTTTGAAAGATCGAATAAAATATTTAAATCACAGATCCATCATGCAAAATTAATAAAGTAAATTAGCAATTCTCTTGATATTAAGAACAAATACTATTTGAAAAAATAATGCTCGGGAACTGTTTCGATTAGGAAGAAGTGAAGTGGTTTAGATGGTGTGTTTTACGGAATCATCAATTCCAACTCAAACAGACTACCTAAAGTTTGAATCAGTACAATTCAAACAAAGTAAACCACTAGATTAACAGTGTTGAGTGTCAATTATGTTTAAATCAATTTTATAAGATTACTAATTCTTAAACTATTTACTACTTTTTTTTAATTGATCTTCGTACTGTTTTTTTCCCCAATGTCCATCTACAATGTTGATAAAATAGAATAGATGGTTAGTCAATTCATCAGCATTTTTTTTGTTTATTGCATTATTGATTTCAGCAAAATCCCATTTAAAAAATTCTTTTACTTCATTATCATCCAGCTTAGATAAAACTTCGATAGTGTGTTGTTTAATTTTCTCAATATCTTTAAGATTATATTGTAATAAGACATCAAATAGAATAGAATGTATATTTTCATAATCCAAAAATAAAACTTTCTTGTGGCTATCTCTTAACTCAATGAAGTCATCGTTATTCTTAGTCAGAAGATAAAGTTCTGCTAATTCTAAAATTGCACTTGTGTTTGAATAATCTTCTTTTATAATTAATTTTTGCATTTCGATAGCAGTATCAAAATCCAATAGCTTTGTGCATGCGTCAGCTTTAATATCCAAAAATGAAATGTTATTAGGATCTAAACTAATACCAATATTGACATATTCCAATGCACTTGTATAATTCTTATTTGATAGATATGTTGATGCTTTTTCTTTAATCTCTAATATTTTTAATTTTACATCTTGTTCTTGATTTACTTTACTAAGCTGATTAAATTGTTTTTTAGTTGCTTCTTGGTATTCATTCAATTTATCATAATCTTGTTCAAATTTTAATCTAAGACTTTTAAATTCAGCTAATTCTGTTTCGTATTTCTTTTTAGTTTTATTAATACTACTTATTCCCAGAATTCCTAAAAGAGTTATCAATCCGAGAACAATAGAAATAATTATCTGAATTCTGTCATAATTATTTGAATAAGTCTCTTTCAATAAATCCTTTTCTACTTTATAATTTATTTGATTTGAGATTGTTTGGTCAATTTTATTTTCTAAATTTGATAATCTGTTTTGCAATGTATTTATTGAAAGTGAATCTTTTTCACAAAATAGATTAATACTTATCATAATTAACAAAAGTAAAAATATCTTTGCTTTCATCTAAACTCCTTTTTTTTCTTGTGAGATATTATTTAATTCTAAATTAACTTTGAATACATGCTAACTACGACTTTCCTCACAAATGAACCACAAAATAATGTCTTAAGTAATATACAATTGCAATTTCACTAAGATTACTTTTTTGTAAAGTTTTTAAAATGTTCTTGGTGTCATTCCCGTGGATTTATCTGTCCTAAACCTTGAGATCGCTTCTCACAAAATTTCTTTTAGTTAGCAATCTTAAGGTTGGAAATGAAAGAAATCATGCCAAAGGCAGGTAAACCTTCAAAGGATTAATTCTAAAGAAAAAATGAAGGAAATCCTTTCAAGGTTAAGCACAAAAAAAAGGGAGTTCGAAAAATCGAACTCCCTTATCATATTGTTTTGAAGATTTTAATATCTTCTAAATTAATTTCGAAGATATTAATATCTTCTCTTTTCTTTTACACGTGCAGCTTTACCTTTAGCTTCTCTGAGATAGAATAATTTAGCTCTGCGCACTCGACCAAATCTTACAACATCGATCTTGTCGATATTGGGTGAATTAAGTGGGAAAATACGCTCAACACCAACTCCATTACTTATTTTTCTTACAGTGAATGTCTTAGAAATTAGTGCTCCTCTTCTCTGGATCACGATTCCCTGAAAAACCTGTATTCTTACTTTTGATCCTTCCTTGATCTTATAGTGAACCTTAATTGTATCACCAACTCTGAATTCCGGAAGGTCTGTTCTCATCTGTTCTTTTCCAACTTCATTTAAAATGTCCATCTTTCCTCCTTTATTTTTCGGAAGATAGTCTGTCTAACACAATAGCAACTGCGCTTCTAACAGAAAGGTGATTATAATTTCCCTTTCCTTCAATAGGTTTTAAAACATGATTTGCCTGCTCGTGGATCTCTTTGGTAAGGCCGTTACCGGTACCAAAAAGAAGTAGAACGGGTCTTTTAAGTTTTTTCAGATCAATATAACTGATCTGTTGTTTTAACCTTGCTGCTGTTGTGGATACTACAAGACAGTCGTCTTCCTGTAAACTTATCTGTTTTACTGCAGTTTCAATATCAACTGCATATTCAATGAGAGATAGAGCTTGAACTCTATCACTATTATACTCTTTTGCAATATCGCTTTTCCAGAATTTTAAAATTCTGTTTAGAAGAAGTTTCTGCGTATTTAATGGAGTGATAACAAAGAACTTTTTTAAGCCGTATGTTTTGCAGCTTCGGGCAATATCATGAATATCCAGATTGGTAATGGAAGTAGTTACCACATCACCAAATTTATTGTATACCGGATGATGAACAAGCCCAAGATAAATATTCGGCTGCATTAATCTTCCAGTAAGTCCGGACGGTTCTTCTTTGTTATTTCCAATGACTTTTTTTCACGCCATTTTTCAATATTTTTATGATTCCCGGATAAAAGAATATCTGGAACTTTGTGTCCCATAAATTCAGGTGGACGCGTATAATGAGGACAGCCCAAAAGACCATCCTGATGTGAATCTGAAAGTGCTGAATCTATACTCCCAAGTACATCATCCTGCAAACGTGCAACTGCATCGATCATTACCATCGCTGGAATTTCACCACCGGAAAGTACATAATCTCCAATTGAAAGCTCGTCTGTAATAAGAGTATCGCGAATACGTTGATCAATCTCTTTATAATGTCCGCAAACTATGATCATCTCATCTATTTGACTGAATTTATTCACAGTTGATTGATCCAGTAATTTTCCTTGTGGAGTGAAGTAGATAATCGGAATATCCCGATCACCTTTGATCTTAGTGATAGCTTCATAAAGCGGTTCTGGTTTCATTACCATTCCCGATCCACCACCGTATGGATAATCATCCACTTTGTGGTGTTTATTAAAAGCAAAATCGCGGATATCTGTTAATTCAACAGATAATGCATTTTGTTTTATTGCTATCCCGACCATACTTTCCTTTAGGAAGTTTTCGAACATTTGCGGGAAAAGAGTTAAAACATCGATCTTCATATTTTCAATAATCCTTCGATAGATTGAACTGTTATACTGTCATCATTGATCTCAAGAATGAATTTATCCAATAATGGTATCATCAATTCTTGCTTATTGTTCAATTCACAAACCAAAAGATCATAAACTGAATTGTTCAACATCTCAATAACTTTGCCTATCACTTCAGATTTAAAGATAATACTTTTGCCAACATGATCATCATACCCAAGTTCCTTATGTATAGACTCAATTTCGATCTTTGGAAGCATTACTTTTACATTACCTTCATCTGCTGCAAGTTGAGCAGTTTCACTGTCATCAATTTTTATCCGGTAGTTTTTTATTACTTCTTCTACCGTCACATATCTCACACTATTATTTCTAAAGACCAAAAAAATATTTCCCAAAAGATCCGGGTGGAAATTCTTACCGGCTTTTAATGGGATGAACCCATTCTCATCAATAAGCTTTCCTAGTTTACCTATTGCAACCAGGTCAGAAATTAGCATCTATTCTAAAATTTCTAAAACAGCTTTTTTCCCTTGTCTTGCAGATACAGCTGTCATTATTGTGCGAATTGCACTTGCTGTACGACCACGTTTGCCAATAACTTTTCCAATATCACTTTTAGCAGAGCGAAGTTTGTAAGTAGTAGATTTTTCAGCTTCCACTTCTTCAATCTCGATAGCGCTGGGATCATCTACTAAAGCTTTAACGATGAATTCAATGAGTTCCTTCATCTTTATTTCTCTTCTGTATCCTTTGCTTTAGGAGTTTCTTCTTTCTTAGTTTCCACAGCAGGTGTCTCTTCAGTTACTGGTTTAGTTTCTTTTTTTTCAACTTCTACTGCAGGTTTTTTCTTAACTTTTTCAACAACCGGTTTTGTTTCCTTCTTTTCAGCTTTCACTACAGGTTTATCGTCAGTTTTTTTGGTTGTTGGTTTAGTCACTTTTTTTTCTGTTTTAGCAGCTGGTTTTTCATCAGCTTTTTTTACTACAGGTTTAGTTTCTTTTTTCACAGTTTTCTTCGCAGTAGTTTTCTTTGCTGTAGGTTTTTTAACTTTAGTTTCTTTTTCTTTCCCTTCGTTTGATTCGTTCTTCAGATTGTGCCATTTCTCTAATACTCCGGCTTTACGAAGTAGAGATCTTACGGTATCAGAAGGTTGTGCCCCTTTTTGTAACCATTGGATAGCTTTATCTGTATCCACTTTAAGTGTAAG
>JAUVKM010000159.1 GCA_030596265.1 Candidatus Cloacimonadota bacterium | reverse complement strand
ATATGGTCTAATAAAAGGTTTTATCAAAAGCATTATTAGTCTTTTAAGTTTAGTTGTTATCGTTTTACTAATTGCTAAAAGTGGTCATCTCTTTAAAGGTATGCTTATAGTAAGGTTGGGATTTAGTGAATTATTAGCTATTGTATGTTCTTACATTCTAATAACTATAGCAATAATATTAATAGCTAAACTTACCATAAAGATCTTGCAAATGATAATAGAATTTCTTAATTTAAAATGGTTGGATAGAATTTTAGGTGCGTTTTTTGGTATTTTTAATGGTGCACTGATAATTGCAATTATCCTTTTATTACTAAATTTGTTACCATTTGAAGAACAGATTCGTGACTTTACATCTCCTTCAAGAATAGTTGTGAATATTCGTGACGTTACCGATAGAATTGAGTCGAAATATCCTGGATTAAAAGAAAAAATGCAGAACGCTGGAAAGAAAATTGATAAGAGTACAGAAAAAATTGAAAAACTGATCAATGAAAAGATGCCCAAATAAATGAATTCACATAAGCAGCTTGAGTACAATAAAATTAAGGATTACCTTGCACAGGAATGTCATTCCAAACTTGGAAGTAAAATAGCATTAGAACTGCAGCCGATGCACACAATTGCAGATATTACTTATAAACTTGAGCTAACATCAGAAATCCAAATCTTAATAAGAAAAGGTGTCTCGCATAATTTTGAAAATATCTCAAATATTGCAGATATCATCTCAAAACAAAAGCATCAAACTTATAATTTTGAAGAATTTCAACAGATATATTTTAATGTTTCAACTGCAAATAGAATTTCTAAGAGCACTGAGGAATTAAGTGATCATCCCGAATATTTGAAATTTGTTAACAAGATCATTATACTTGATGATATTGAAGTAAGATTTAATCAGATATTTGAAAGTGATGGTGAAGTTAAGGATGATGCATCATCTGTTCTTGCATCGATCCGCCGAAAAAAGAAGCAAGTAAGAAAAAATCTAGTTTTCACTCTTAATAAAAAAGTCGACTCACTTTCTGCCAGTAAGTTCATGCACGATAATATTGTTACTCAACGTGATGGTAGATATGTAATTCCCATAAAAGAGGGAGCTTCTCCATTTGTCCCGGGAATTATACACGGACGTTCTTCAAGCAAGTCTTCAATTTATGTGGAACCTCAAGAGATCGTTGGATTGAATAATGATCTTGAACTTGTATCCAGCGAAGAAAAACAGGAGATCTTCCGAATATTTAAAAAATATACAGAAATGATTCTTGATCATAAAAGTGAATTATTGAAAGAAATAAGATATCTTCAAGAGTTAGATTTCTTCTTCGCATCTGCTCGTTTAGCAAATAGACTCAAAGCAGAAAAACCAGTACTTTCAGAGAAACCGCAAATTCAATTGAAGAATGCCAGACATCCGCTTCTTATACTTACCTTTAATGAATTTGAAGATGTGATCCCCTTTGATCTGGAGCTTGGATATAATTATAATCTATTGCTGGTTTCAGGACCGAATACCGGGGGCAAAACAGTTACTTTAAAAACTGTGGGATTACTTACTTTAATGGCAAGATCAGGTTTACCAATTCCAGCAGATCCACATAGTATTATCGGTTCATTTGATTCTGTTTTTGCCGATATCGGAGATAGTCAGTCACTGGAAAATGCTCTAAGTACATTCTCTTCTCATATTAAGAATATCAGAGAAATGACAGAGAATACTGACTCAAAAATACTGGTTCTTATCGATGAGATCGGAGCAGCAACAGACCCTGAACAGGGATCAGCTTTAGCTCAGGCAATCTTGGAAAACCTGGCAAAAAATGGTGCTGTTGGTGTGATAAGCACACATTATACATCGCTTAAAGTTTTTGCTGAGAAGCATGAAAAATGCATAAATGCAGCAATGCAATTTGACCCTGACAAACATAAACCAACTTACCAATTCAAACTAGGTTTACCAGGAAACAGTTTTGCTATTGAAGTTGCATCAAGACTTGGTTTACAAAAAGATCTTATTAATAGAGCAAAAAATTTAACCGGTAAACAAAATGTAGAGTTAACAGAATTAATTAAGAAAATGTCGGAAGAAAAAAAATCTCTGTCACGTCAATTATATCAATTTGAATTGAAAACTGCACTTTTGAATCAGAAGATCTCTGAACGTCAAGATCAGATCGAATCTCTAGAAAAGGACAAGAAAGAAATAAAGAGAAAATCTTTGCGGGATGCACGTGAATTTCTTACTTCCATGCAGAAAGAACTAAATATGGAAATTAAGGATATTAAAAAATCCAATAGAAACGAGAAAAAAGATAAATTTGAAAGATCTTTGAAGAAAATTACACAGTTTAATCGAGATCTAAGTGAGGAAGAAGAAAGACTTTCGGAAATCTCACGTGAATCAGTTAGTAATCCGAAGATCGGAATAAAGGTTTGGCTTAAAGAATTGGAAATGGAAGGTGAAATAATCGAGATCTCAGGAAAGAACATCAAGGTTGATATGGATGGTATTTTCCTGAATACAACATCAGATCGACTCTATTTGATAACAGAAAAGAAAGCAAAAAGATCAAATAAAAAACAATATATTAATGTTCCCAAAAATGATGCAAAAATGGAACTAAAAATTATAGGGCTTCGATTTGAAGAAGCTTTACCGGAAATCGAAACTTTTATTGACAATGCTGTAGTAAGCGGACTTCTCATGATTCGTATCGTTCATGGAAAAGGGACGGGAGCGTTACGCTCAAAAGTTAGAAATTATTTGCGAACAAATAAGAATACTGAAGAATTTTTCTCACCTCCACCAGAAGCAGGTGGAAGTGGTGTAACCGTTGTTAAAATCAAGGAATAGGGGAGGAATTAATGGATCAGCACGTTATTGATGAAATTATTGAAAGAAATGATATCGTTGATGTTATCAGCAGCTACATTCCTCTTAAGAAAACGGGTAGTAATTTTAAAGCTCGCTGTCCGTTCCACGATGAGAAAACCGCATCATTTATTGTAAGCCCTAAAAAACAGATATACAAATGTTTTGGTTGCGGAAAAGGTGGGAATGTTATAACCTATGTACAGGAATTTGAAAAGATATCATTTCCTGAAGCTTTAAAAAAACTTGCTGCCCGCGCTGGTATAACCGTAAAACAGTCGATGCAGAGTAAAGGTAAAGATTCCAAACGTGACTTGATTTACAAGATATATGAAATTGCTACAGGATACTTTTATAAAAATTTAGTAGAGCATGGAAGCAGTGCTTTAGAATATCTGGCAGAAAGAGATATTAAAGATGAAACGATAAAAAAATTCAAATTAGGATTTGCACTCAATTCTTACGGCGGATTGCGTAATTATCTACTTAAAAATGATATTAATGAAAAGATCCTGGCAACAACGGGTTTGTTTACTTCGAAGAATAATGATCTGTTTCGTGAGAGAATAATGTTTCCGATCCATTCATCTACTGGTAAAGTGGTAGCTTTTGGTGGAAGAAAATTACACGAAAGTCAATCAGGTGGAAAATATGTAAATTCACCAACTACCGATATTTATACAAAAGGGAATGAACTATATGGACTTTTTGATACTAAATATACTATTTCTAAAAAAGATCATGCTTTGATATGTGAAGGTTATACCGATTTCCTAAGACTTTATGAAAATGGTTTTACGAATTCTGTTGCTTCATTGGGTACATCACTCACCGATTCTCAAATCAGTATTTTAAGTAGATTCACCGAAAATATTTATATGTTGTACGATGGAGATAGTTCAGGTAGAAAAGCTGCTGTTCGTGCTGCGGGAAAGATCTTAGGCAAAGGGTATAATGTGAAAATTATTGGATTGCCCCAGACAGATGATCCTGACAGCTACATCAGAAATAATGGTGCGGAAAGTATGCAGGAAATGATAGATAAAGCAAAACCAATAGCTGAATTCTTGAAAGATGATGAAGTTATTGGTGTTGATAAAAAAGGTAAGCTTTCTGTTCTGTTTGATATTCTTAATGAGATAGAAGATGAAGTTGCCCAAGAACTGTTAATTCAAGACATTGCAGAAACATTTGGATTGACTGGACATGCCGTATCTTCCAAGATAAGAAAAAAAAGAAGATCATTTAAAAAAGAGTCCGAAGATACAGAACTTTCTAAAATGGAACATTTTACAGAAGAACGAGATATAATATTACTTATTATTAATAATGAATCATTATATAAAAAAGTTGCGCAAGAGATAGATTTGAGTTACTTTTTAACAGGAAAGTATAGAAAAATTTATAAAATAATTTCGGAGCATATAGAAGATATGGGTAATATTCCTGCTTTGATAAGCAAGATAGATGAAGAAGATACTAGAAATATGCTTACAGAACTTTCTATGTTAGATCTTCCCACACAAACTATTGATGATGCTATCATTTCGCTTAAAACCAGAAAGTTCCATATAGATCTGAAGGCAATAAATGCAGAAATACTAAATGACCCAACGAACATGAACCTGTTTGCAAAGAAGAATGAATTAAAAAAAGAAATATTAAAAATAAATAAAAAAGTAGTTAGAAAAACTTTGTACTAAGGAGACTAAATGCTTAGTTATAATGAGTGTGTTAAAAAACTAATTCAAATCGGTAGGAAAAATAATGATCTGCTTACCTTCAAGCAGATTAATGTTGTTCTGCCAAATAATCCGATCTTCCTTGATAAGATTGAACAGATTATTTCTGATCTTGTAGAAGAGGGGATCGAGCTCATTGATGAGACTCAAAAGCGAGTTACAAAAAAGAAGATTTCCCTAAAGAAAACAAGAGCAACAAAAAAGTTCCGTAATCGGAAATACTATGATGATCCGGTAAGAATGTATCTGGGAGAAATGGGACGTGTCCCACTTTTGGATAGAGAAGGAGAAGTAAGGATCGCTAAGAAAATCGAAAGTGGTCAGCAACATATTAATAAAAATATTTTTAAAAGTGGCAGTACCCTTCGTGAGATGGAAAATTTTATTCATCGTTATCGTGAGAAGAGGGTTAAGATCGATCAGATATTCAAAATCGAATATGGAACATGGATGGATAAATCTCAGGAAGCTAACCTTGTAAATGAATTTGAACAGGTTATCAGAGAGACCAAAGCAATTTTTGAAAAAATTGGTGAGATGATAGACAGTAGCGATATTGATGAAGATGAACACCTTTTAGATCAGGAATTGATCGATACACAAAGAATTAAACTTATCGAGATCTTCAGTAATTTAAAATATAATGAGAAACTTCTGAAGAGAATGGTTTATCGTATTCGAAGTCTTGTCGACAGGATCAAAGACAGTCAAAAAAGTATCACACATCTTTCTAAGATCAGAAAATATTCCTTAGACGAAATTTGTACTTACGGAAGAAAAGCCAATAAATCTGAAGAAGATTATCAACTAGTTTTTGAAGAAACCAAAATAGAGCCTGATGTATTTGTTGAGACATTGCGTAAGATTAAAAATGCTAGAAGAAAGATACGCCGTGTAGAACTTGAAACACGCATGACAGCTGACGAAATGGTTGATCTATTGGATGAGATCGAACGTGGCGAAAAGATGAAGGAAAGATCTAAGAATGATATGATCGAAGCCAATGTTCGCCTGGTTGTTAGTATTGCCAAGCGTTATAATAATCGTGGCTTAGATTTTCTTGATCTAATTCAAGAAGGGAATAC
>JAUVKM010000098.1 GCA_030596265.1 Candidatus Cloacimonadota bacterium | reverse complement strand
GTACGTCAGATAGAAGATGTATTTATGCAGGTGGAGGGAGTAAAACATGTGATGTCTCTGGTTGGACCGATGTCTGATGCACAAGCTCAGGCAGATCCTACAAATCCGCAGGAAGTGAATGAAGCACAGGTTTTTGCCAGGTTATACCAGCAGAAAGATAGAGATATTTCCTATGAAGAAATTCAAAAAAGAGTTCGTGAGCAGCTTCCCAAAATAGAAGGAGCAGATATCAATTTCCTCACAAGTGAGGAGTTGATGGGAGGAGGGCAGGCACATCCAATTGAAATAAAAATATTTGGTAAAGATCTTGAAGTATTAAAAGAATTTGCCGGAAGAATAGAAGAGAGAATAAAAGAAGTTAAGCATGTGAGTGATGTTGTGAATTCTGTGATAGAAGGAAAACCGGAAGCTCATATAATCATCGATAAAGATAAAGCATTTAAATATGGACTTACAACTTATCAGATTGCCTCTACGATAAAAACAGCCTCAATTGGAACACAAGCAGGAGTATTTCGAAAAGCGGGCGAAGAGTTAGATATTCTAGTAAGATTGGATGAAGAAACGCGTAACAGCTTTGAAGATATTATGCATATTGCTATCATTTCTCCAATGGGATTTTCTATTCCGCTCAATCAGATAGCTCATATTGAATATGCCGAAGGACCTCGTGTGATTAGCCATGAAAAGCAAACAAGAAAAGTTACAGTTTCTGCAAATATCTCAGGAACTAAAGATATGGGTGGAGTTGTAGCTGATGTAAGCACAAGAATATTTGATATTATTGATGATCTTCCAGCAGGATATTTTGTAAATATTGGTGGAGCTTATGAAGATATGCAGGAAGCATTTAAAACTCTTTCTCTGGCATTATTATTGGCTGTTGTGCTGGTTTATATTGTGATGGCATCACAGTTTGAATCACTGCGTCAACCCTTTATCGTGATGTTCACAATTCCATTGGCTGTTATCGGTGTTATGTTCATTTTAGGAATAACCGGAACTACACTTTCGGTTGTTAGTTTTGTGGGAGGTATTATCCTATCTGGTATTGTGGTGAATAACGGAATTGTGCTAATAGACCATATGAATCAACTCAGGCTTAAAGGTATGGAAAAAAGAGATGCGATCATTCAAGCTGGTAAAGATAGATTACGTCCGGTTCTGATAACAGCAATTACAACGATGATGGGAATGTTGCCAATGGCATTAAGTACAAGTGAAGGATCAGAATTAAAAGCTCCAATGGCTCTTACTGTTATTGGTGGTCTTATCAGTGCAACTTTTCTCACTCTTATTTTTCTACCGGTTGTTTACAGCATGATTGCAAAGAAGAAAGTTGGAATAGAAGAGTAGAGAGAAGTGGTTTAGTTGTTGAGTAGTTTAGTTGTTGAATTGAGAAAGCTCCCAATTTCGGGAGCTTTTCTTTGAAATATATCTCCGAGCTTGTGTCATCCTGAGCGTAGTCGAAGGACGAAGGAGATAGCCCCTTGGTCAAGATTTATGGTTCGTCTCTGCTCACCATGACAACCATATAAAAATCTACTATGGTAATAGCAGGTCGTATTATTTTGATGCGACCTAAATGTTGATTAACCAGCGTGCATCACAACTCATTTTTGCTTGTTGTGGGCACGTTTGTAGTGTGCAGTAAACTTATTTTTTTTCTTCGTAATCTGTATAATTTTGAGATATAATGCCAAAACAATAATATACAATAATTGATATTAAAAAAATTATAAATTGAATTATACTTAATAATGTATTGGGTTTATCAAGCTGTAAAATTAACAAAAGAATTATTGTGGAAGGTATTAAACCAAGAATTATTATCAATGTAATAATAAAGCCAATATTTTGCCATTTAAACTTTTTCTGAGATTTTATCAAACCTGAAATAAATTTTACTATTGATTGTCCCCAAAAAACGATAGCTGCAAATATCCATTCGCTTCTATGGAAAATATTAAATCTGTTTTCAGTTAATAAATTGAATACGATTATTATGATTATTGGTAATAAAATAAATAAAATCTCAGAAATAATTACATATTTAGACTTATTGTTAATATTCATAATTTTCTCCATTGTTAATGACATCAATGATTTTTTTTATATTATGTTCTGAACTAATTAGATTACCTTTTACATCATAATTATCTATAGTTTGCATATCAACCTCTAATGCATCTCCAGGCCCGATAACAATTTCTTTAGTATGAAATTTTCTCATCCATTCTTCATCAATTATTTTTGCAAATACGGGACTATTTCTATGCCTAAATTCCCATTTTGACTCACCTAAATAATCAGGTTTTTTTATTTTTAGAATTAAAATTCTATCTGAAGGGATAGTTTTACTAATCATTTCTTCTTTGATCGACTCAATGAAGATTTTAGTGTTTGGAAGTAATTTTATTTGTTCTCCGTCACTTGCTTTAAATTCTATGAATTCTTCATTAGTTAATTCAGCAGTAGAATCTGCAATCTTATGTAAATTTGTAAGGAGTTCAATAGGATTAGGTTTTGTAAATCCAAGGTTTTCTGGCAACTTCTCATTATTAGCAATTCTTTCAATTTTTTCAGCTAAGGTATTAACATCTGAGCTCTTTTCAATTGAACCATTTTCCAAAGCTTTTACAATTTCTTTTTTTGATTTGTTAAAATAGTTTTCAACCTTTTGATTAGTTTCTTCATTACAAAATGCATTATCTTCAATTTCAATGAATTCACATATCTTAGTAATAATAGATCCAGTACTTATTTCATCAAGTACTTGTTTGGTATGAACTTTACAATTTATTGATTTTCCTAAAATTTCATCAGTTCTTTTAACTGATTCAATAATTTTAGCTAAAGATGAAAATATTCTACTAGGTTTTTCTAATCCTGGTTTAAAATTAAGTTTAATTTCATATCTGATTTCATTAATCATAATTACCTCAATCTTTTGATTCTAATGGCATCTTACATCTGTATCCATGAAAACATTTTATTGTACATAATCAATTTTATTTAATTCAACTGCGAAGTTCTTTTCAAATTAGATTTTAATCAAGATAGAAATTATATCCCTGAGCTTGTGTCATCCTGAGCGTAGTCGAAGGACGAAGGAGATAACTTATATAAAGGTCTATGGTTCGTCTCCGCTCACCATGACAATTAAATCATATTCTAAAAACTAAATATTAAAATTTCAAAGTCAATTGTTGTATTGGTTTATATGATCTGCGGTGGCAATCAAGCACACCATATTTATCGAGAGCAGCAATATGCTCTCTGGTTGGATACCCTTTATTCTGTTTGAAATTATATTGCGGAAATTTTTTATGAAGCTTGTGCATGAGCCGGTCACGAGTTACTTTTGCCAGAATCGATGCAGCAGCAATAGAAGCTATTTTAGCATCTCCCTTTACAATTGCTTTAGAAAATCCAACTAACTTTTTGGGAATTTTATTCCCATCGATCAGGCAGATATCCGGTTTTATTTTAAGAGCCAGAACAGCTTCTTCCATTCCAAAAAGTGTGGCTTGCAGTATATTTATTTCATCAATTATCTCAGGTGAGACGATCTTTATTTCCCAGCAAATCGTTTCCTTGATAATTATCTCATAAAGTTCTTCTCGTTTCTTTTCACTTAGTTTCTTTGAGTCATTAAGTCCTGGGATTCTCTTATTCATATCCAGAATTACAGCAGCAACTACAACCGGACCTGCAAGCGGACCACGACCGGCTTCATCAACTCCTGCAATAATTTCAAATTTTTTATAATAGCGTAGTTCTTCTTTGTATAAAGGCATTATTTTTCCAGAACAAAGAACAATCGTGAAAAGTTGGATTCAAGTATTCTCGGGTTGTAATCAATAAGATTTTCATCATGACCGATGCAGTAAATTCCCTTTAATTTAAGTTCAGTTCTATTGATCTGCTCCAATAAATCACTAACTCTAAATATTTTTTGTATATGTTCTTCATCGTATCTAGCAAAGAGAAATCCCTTCTTCTTAATAAATGTAAGCTTGGAAATCAGTGTATTATTAGATTGCTCATAATCACTTTCATGTATAAAAAGATCATCTTTAATTTGTTCAATATTGATGAATCCATCAAAGTGTCTTTCACAATTTTTCGGGGTTGTAATATCAAAAATAAAAAGTCCTTTTTCAACAAGAGTATTATAAACATGATTAAGCAAGAATTTAACTTCCTTTAGATCATGTAAATAATTCAAGCTGTCAAAAAGTAAAAGTGTAAGATTATATTTACATTTTGGAAGTTCATCCGTCATTTTTTGTAATTTTAATTTTGGAGAGAAAGGTTTATTAGATGCTATCTTAAGCATTTCTGTTGAGATATCAGAAGCATCAACACGCAGTCCTTTCTTAACGAGTAAAGAAGAAACATTTGCGCTTCCGCAAGCAAGTTCCAAAATATTTTCAGGACTTTTGCCGCATGTCTTATTATATTGTGACAAAATAAAATCTACCCATTCCTCGTAATCAACATGTTTCATATAGTTATCATAATATTCAGCAAAAGCTCTATAATTATTATTTGTAATTTCTTCTGGTTTGGAGATTATTTTTTCCGCAAAACTAATTGCTTGTAGAAGGCTCTTTTCGGAAGCGATGCCTTTGCCGGCAATATCGTACGCTGTACCGTGATCTACCGAAGTGCGGATGAATGGCAGACCAAGCGTAACATTTACTCCTTCATCGGCTGAGATCATTTTAAATGGTATTAATCCTTGATCGTGATAAGCAGAAATTATCATATCATAAGAAGTTGCTTTTGTGGCAAAGAAAGTATCAGCAGGATATGGACCGTCAATATGAATGTCTTCCTCTTCTAATTCCTTTAGAACTTTAGCAATAAGTTGATCTTCATTTCCAAAAGCTCCATTCTCACCAGCATGAGGATTTACTGCCAGCATAGCGATCTTGGGATCTTCTATCATCTTGTTTGTTTCTTTATGGATCAATCTGAACTTAGGTTTTAAAGATTCTGATATAAGATATTTTGAAACTTCAGAAACTGCAATATGAGTGGTAAGAAGTGAAAGATTAAAATATGGTCCCCAAAATGACATGATCACATTTTTTGTATTAGAACTTATTGCAAAAAATTCTGTGTGTCCGATAAAATTAGAGTGTGTTTGACGGATTGCATCTTTACTCACGGGTGCAGTAACAACTGCTGCAAGATACCCTGAATTAAGATCATCAGCACAACGTAATAGAATCTCATAAGTAATTCTTCCACTTTCAGTAGTTGACTTTCCTATTTCTATATTGCCGTCAATTTCAATCCAATAAATATTTTCAGACGAAGTGGCTTCTTTGACATTATTAATTCTCACAACCGGATTACCATCATTGAATAAATTTAGTTTGCCATAAACTATAAAAATTATATTTTTTCTTAATTTTAAAAATCTAATAGCTTTAGAAGTAATTTCCGGACCTATTCCAGCCGGATCGCCTGTTGTAATTGCTATTATTTTCATATTTCCTCTTTTACTTATAATTTACATCTACATAAATTTCCCAAAAAAACACTCTATTTGTCAATTTATTTGTTGTCATAAAAATAATAAAGAATAATTTAACAACGCATAGAAAATAATATTAATTAATTCTGCATTATAAAAGAGAGGAAATTATGAACAGGAATCCTGTAGTTGCAGGTAGTTTTTATCCGGGAGATTCAAGTATTTTAAAAAATATGATCAACGATTATTTACAAAAAGCTATTATTAAAGATGATCAAAGAGATGTATTAGGTGTGATCTCACCTCATGCAGGATACGTTTATTCAGGGCAATGTGCTGCATTTAGTTTTAATGCCTTGAAGAAAAAGGATTTTGACCTTGCTGTTATAATTGCACCAAGTCACAGATTTGCAGATTTCGATTTTTCACTGGGCGATTATGACGAATTTTTAACTCCTCTGGGTGGAGTTAAAGTTGCTAAGGATATTGTTAAAGAATTAAAAGATAAGTATAATATGGGAACAAGTTATTATGCAAATAATATTGAACATTCTCTGGAAGTGCAATTACCTTTTCTACAGCAAATAAAACCGGAAGCAAAGATAGTTCCAATTATAATGGGAGAACAAAATCCTAAGAATAGCAAACGATTAGCTGAGATATTTACAGAATATTTTAAAGATCGTATAGATAAAACCGTTTTTATAATTAGTAGTGATCTTAGTCATTATCATGATAATAGAATTGCAACTGAGATGGATAAAGGATTAAGTGAAAATTTTGAAGATTTGAATATTAATAAAATGGAAGAAGATTTCCAATTGAACAAGATCGAAGCATGTGGTATGGGAGGGATTCTAACCTTAATGAATCTTGCTAAAGAACTTAAATATACTGGAATTACAAATCTTGATTATAGAAATTCTGGTAAAGTGAGTGGTGACTATAAGCAAGTTGTTGGTTATCTCTCTAGCTGTGTGTATAAATAATTTGACAAGAAAACCATAAGTTCGGATTTTGCTTTTTGAAGTGAGCGGGAGTAGCTCAGTGGTAGAGCTCCACGTTGCCAACGTGGTTGTCGCGAGTTCGAATCTCGTCTCCCGCTCCATTTTGAATTTTGGCGACATCGCCAAGTGGTAAGGCAATGGTCTGCAAAATCATTATCCCCAGTTCGAATCTGGGTGTCGCCTCCATATTGTGCGTTCTGAGTGACTCAAGTTCTTGCCGGAGTGGTGGAATTGGTAGACACAAGGGACTTAAAATCCCTCGATCTTAGGATTGTGCCGGTTCAAGTCCGGCCTCTGGTACCAATAGAAACGCTGTTCAAATTCTTCTGAACAGCGTTTTTTGTTTTGGAAGGAATAATTAACTAATTTTTATTTTGCAATCGTTTCACCTTGAGCATAAATTCATTGATCCTATTTTTATCCAAACTATTTTTCCAATAACCGTCTTTCTTAAAATATGAACCAATAATAAAACCATCGGCAAGATCCCAATATTTATCAATATTATTAAGTGTAATTCCGGAACCTATTAAAATTGGAAGATCACAAGTTTTGTGTACTTTTTTCAACTCATTTATGTCTGCTTCTTCAGAAGTTGATCTACCTGTAATAATGATTCCATTTGCCAGGAAAAATTTACAGGCTTCTGCAAAATCTGTGATGTCAAGATCAGATGTAATAGAATGTGATGAGTGTTTCTTTTTAATATCAGCAAATACTGCAATATCTTCAGCTCCGATCATTTTTCTATATCGCATAAGTTCTCCTGCACAAGCATTCATCAATCC
>JAUVKM010000102.1 GCA_030596265.1 Candidatus Cloacimonadota bacterium | reverse complement strand
TATTCAGAACTATTTACCGATATACAGTTAAGACTGAATGGACGTGACAAGGATGAAGTAAAATTAGGAAATTCTTTCATTCTTAAGGGTAAATATGGCTTTTTACAGTTTGAACCGAAATTCGATGGTTATGTTACTATTCTAATATTTTCTACTGGAGATGGTGATGTGAATGATCCAATTGGATCTGATAAGATAGAATCAAGTATGTTCATTATTGATGTTATTCCCGAATTGCATTATTTAACTACATTGGGAATGGCAAAAGTAAGCATTGCTGTTCCAATGCTTACAAGTGCAGAGATTAAATTTACACGGGACATTTCCGTTAGATTTGGTCTAACCAAAGAGTTTTAGAAATTCTCACGAGTTTATTATCTATTGGTAAACGCCGTGGGTGTGGTGGTGTGATCGTTTCTTTCCCTACGCCTAAAGGCGCAGGTTATTAGTTATGTAAATTAATACTTCTGATTTTAATAACCCAGTCCTTCAGGACTGGGAATAGATGAAACCCAAAACAAACCAACGCCCTTCAGGGCGTATTAAAAAAAGGAAACAAAATGAGTCAAACCTATTATAAAATCTGGTTACATATTATTTGGAGTACAAAAGATAGATTTCCTCTTCTCTCTTCCAAGATCAGAAAAGATCTATTTGAACATATTCATACCGTTGCTTCTGAAAAGGATTACCATCTTTCATTAATTAATGGGGTTGAAGATCATGTTCATTGTCTATTTTCTTTTAATCCAAAATATTCGATTAGTAAAATGGTAAATGAAATAAAAGGTGAATCATCACATTGGATAAATGAACAGAAATTATTGAAAGTGCGATTTAATTGGCAACGAGGATTTGGTGTATTTTCTGTGAGTGAATCGAATTTGAATTATGTTCGTAAATATATTTTAAATCAGAAAGAACATCATAGTAAAATATCTTTTATGGAAGAATGGAAGTTATTATTAAAACAACATAATATAATGATCGATGAATAACGGCGTAAACGCCGTGTGTGTCGTGGTGTGGTTGTCTCTTTCCCTACGCCTGAAGGCGCAGGTTATTAGTTATGTAAATTAATACTTCTGATTTTAATAACCCAGTCCTTTAGGACTGGGAATTGATGAACCACTAAAAAAAGCCCAGCCATTCACGGCTGGGCTTTTTACAAATTTGCCTATTATTTCAGCAGAACCATTTTCCTTATTCTGTGATACTCTTCAGTATTCATGCTGTAAAAGTACATTCCGCTCGCAACTAATTTACCACTGTTATCTTTCCCATCCCAAACAGTGTAATAGAAGCCAACATTTTTATGTTCATCTACTAATGTGCGAATCTTTGCACCCTTGATATTGAATATTTCAATTTTAACTCTACCTGCATTCACAAGAGAATAGTTGATAGTAGTAACAGGATTGAATGGATTTGGGAAATTTTGGCATAGATCTGTAGTAACCGGTAGTGTATCTCCTGCATCAGATCCCGCTTCAACTTGAACGATCCAGATAGTTTCAATAGTGTAATCCTCATCAGATGCTAGTGATTTGATCTCGATATCTCCCACAATCTCGAAGATATGAATAAATTCTTCTGATATTTCTGTCTGTAAAACATCATCAACAAACCACTCGTATTCTATTGTGCTATCTATATCCTCCACTTCCACGCTGAAGAAAACAGTGCTATCTTCTACAACTGTAAATGCAAGTTCTTCAGGTTGGAAACCAATCAGCACCGGTTCATCATTAACCGGAGTTACGATAACATCCACATCATCTTCTGCAGTTGCTCTGGTTGCATTATCATCAATAATGAAGGTGAGTGTTTCTGTTCCATTCCAATTCTCAGTTGCTCCAAATGTAACTTCCAATCCTACGATATTTACAATAACCTCTGTATTTCCTGTAACTGAAAGTGTGAGATCATCCGGATCAACATCATCAACGTATTCTGTAAAATCTACTATCAGTTCTCCATCTTCTTCAAATGTGAAATCTGCCGGTAAGATAATAGTTGGATCGTCATTAACAGGAAGCACAATCACATCCACATCATCTTCTGCAGTTGCTCTACTATTTGAAAAGGAGTTTCTGTCACCCTGACCATCATCAACGGTAAAAGTAAGTGTTTCCATTCCATTCCAGTTTTCAGTTGCTCCAAATGTAACTTGCAGATCAACAATATTAACCGTGATCTCTGTATTACCGGTAACAGAAAGTGTTAGAACATCTAGATCAACATCATCAACAAAGTCCACGAAGTCTACAGTCAGTTCTTCATCTTCTTCAAATGTGAAATCATCGGGTAATGTGATAGTAGGATCATCATTAACAGGAATTACGATGATGTCAACAACATCATCTGCTGTTGCTCTGTTGTTCTCAATTATCGTGTTGTTTCTATCATGTGAATTTCTTCCACCGGTTGAGAAAGAAACTCTATCACCCATACCATCATCAACTGTGAAAGTAAGAATTTCAGTTCCGTTCCAATTTTCAGTTGCTCCAAAAGTAACTTGCAGGTCAACAATATCAACCGTGATCTCTGTATTACCGGTAACTGAAAGTGTTAGAACATCCAGATCAACATCATCAACAAATCCTGCAAAATCTACAACAAGAGCATCATCTTCATCAAAGGTGAAGGTATCCGGTAATGTAATAGTTGGAGCATCATTAACAGAAGCTACGATAATATCTACATCATCAGAAGCTACTGCTCTATCCATGTTGTCATTAGCAGTAAATGTGAGTGTTTCCGTTCCATTCCAGTTTAGTGCGGCACTAAATGTAACAGTGAAATCAACAATATTTACAATTACTTCAGTATTACCACTCACACCTATGGTAACAATGTCACCATTAATATCATTGATAAACGGTGCAAAATCTACAACAAGAGCATCATCTTCATCAAAGGTGAAACTATCGGGCAGAATTATTGTAGGTGCATCATTAGATGGCTGCAGAAATCCCGGGAAGAGTTGGTAACCGGTGCTGGTTGCCCCATCATTGCTAATTCCAAAAATCGCATTCTCTGTAAGATCATAACTTGTTGAACCCGGGGGAGATGTCTGATTGGCATTTCCTACCAGGAATCCTCGCTGAATCAGTATGTAACTGTCACTGGAAGGTTGATCTGCAAAAGCATTAGAGACCAGAAGCAAGCAACTTAATAAAATCAATATTTTAATTTTCATATTTTCTCCTTGCCCACCGTAGTTTTAACATAGGTGGGCTGTCGCGCCATTTCTGGCCACTCATGAGTGGTTCAGAAAAAGCGGATTTATTTCATTTCCGCAATTTGTTGTTGCAGCTCTTCTATCTGTTGTTGCTGTTCTTTCATGGCTTCTATCAAAACCGGAATAAGACCGATATAATTTATACCTTTATATTCGAACTTTTCCATATCTCTTTCTGCATTTTCGATATTTTCATTTTTATCATAGGCATGAACATTATCTACTACCAGTTCAGGAAGTATTTCTTCCAATTCCTGTGCTATCAGACCGATCTGTTCACCTTCAGGCAGCACCAATTGTTTCTCTTCTGCCATTTGTTTGAAATTAAAAGTATGCACATTCATTAGCTTTATTTTGGAAAGGGCATTGCTGAATGGCTGTACATTTTCCTTTAAACGTTCATCAGAAGGATTGCTGAATGTTCCGGTAACATGTACATTACCACTGAAATACCCGGCATAGTGAGTGCCTGTACTATAGGCATAACCAAAAATTGCATAATTTGTACCTGAACCACCATCAACGTAACCATGTACTCCAACATAGTTGTCACTTCCTGTAGGGTTTACTATACCATAAACACCACAAAGCCCCCCTTCAAAATTTCCACCAATACCAAAACCATCTACCGGTCTGGATTTGCCATAAACTGCTATGGCATAAGAAGGTGCGGTATTGGTGAACTCAGCATGAATTACATGTGTATCGCCGCTATTATAATTTGATTCGAAGTAACCACCATAGTAACCTGTACTATAACCGTAAACACCACAATCGCTCGCACCTAAGTAACCATAACTACCGGTACTGTTATGTATTCCATAAACACCATAGCCTGAACTTCCCAGGTAACCAAAATTTCCACTTGAGGAACCATAAACACCATAATCGGATGAAGCTATATAACCATAATTTCCAGTGGGGTGTAAACCATAAACACCATATGTGTCCCCTTCAAAATATCCACCACTGTAATGACCATAACCATAAACACCAAAATTATCTGAGCCTAAGTAACCATAATTATCAGTAATATAATGTTTACCATAAACACCATATCCTGAACCAGTATTTTCACCCTTGATAACGCTATTTGGGTTAGAGACATTTTCACTGAGGTTGAGAGGTGCTTCTACTGTATATGCAGTTTCTGCTTTTAAGGAATAGGGAACACTTACAATAACTGTACGAGGTGAAAGTGTCTCTCCGCCTACAACCAGTTCTAACCAGCATTCATCATTATCAAAAAGATCAATTGGAACAGGTGTTACCGAACCGAGTAATACATGAAAAATTCCATTGTTGGTAGAAACATCCTGCGTTTCAATCCAGAGTTCAGTTCCGCCAGTTTCTACATTATAGATCAAAAAATTAACTGTGACTACACTGTTAAGGTAGTTACCGTCACTATCGGCAAGTCTGCCCTGGTAGTCGATGGTTTGCGGTACGTTTTGTGCCCAGAGGCACATTGAGATGAATAACAAAATTGAGAAAGATAAAAATACTTTTTTCATATAATTCTCCTTGTTAAATTATTACTAATTATTGTCATACTGTACCTTCCAGAGGTATTCAGATCGACATGTCCATCTCTGTTATAGTTACGATTAATTGAACTAATTACGAAATTATTAATTTTTCTATGTTTTACTTTTAACATTTAATTCTAAATATTTTGCATACATTTTTGGCAAGATATTTATTTCTCTCCTATAATTTCTAATAACTTTTCGATCTGTCTCTGTTGTTCTTCGTTTTGAGTTTGTTGTGACTCAATCATTTGTTGTTGCTCTTTAATTGCTTCTATCAATACAGGAATAAGACCAATATAATTTATACCTTTATATTCGATTTGTTCCATATCGCTTTCTGCATTTTCGATATTTTCATTTTTATCGTAAGCATGAACAATATTCTCTACAAGTTCAGGCAGGATTTCTTCCAGTTCTTGTGCTATTAGGCCGATCTGTTCACCTTCCGGCAGTATTAATTGTTTCTCTTCTGTCATTTGTATAAAGTTAAAGGTATGTACACTCATCAGCCTTATTTTGGATAGAGCATTATTAAACGGCTGCACATTTTCTTTTAAACGCTCATCGGAAGGATTGGTGAATGTTCCAGAAACATGTACATTACCACTGAAATAACCAGCATAGTCAAGACCAACACTCCAAACACCACAATATCCACCTTTAAAATATCCACCATAACCATAATGATCTGTTGCCCATGATCTAGCATAAACAGCTATGGGATGAGTAGTACTAATATCACCATTATATTGAGCATGAACTACATGTGTGGCCATACCAGGCATACTTGCTGTAAAGTAACCGCCATAATTACCTTCACTTTCACCACGAACACCAGCTCCGGCAATATAAGTAGTATATCCATGAACACCATTAGTGAAAGAACCTAAATAACCATAATTTCCACTACTGTCATATTCACCATATACACCATAAGAATAAGAACCTAAATAACCATAATTCCCATAAATGGACTCTTTACCATATACACCTTTCCCGCTAAGTGAAGTATTATTACCATAAATCCCATAACCACCATATTCATCATTATTACCATAAACACCAGAACCGTAATTAGCAAAATTACTGCCATAAACACCGTAGTCCGGACTTCCAAGATAACCAAAGTTATTGCTGTGAACATTAGAACCATAAACACCATAACCTGTAATACTGGCATTTTCACCATTAATAACGCTGTTTGGGCTAGGAATATTTGCACTAAGATTTAATGGAACATCTACATTTAGAGTCACATCACCGGAAGTTCCGCCACCACTTAAGCCTGTACCTGCTGTTACGGCTGTGATATCACCAAAGGCGGCAGTTGCCGGCATAAAATCAGATGAATCCTGTCCATCTAAGAGGTCAGCATCCAAACCTGAGCCGGAACCCATATTCTGTAATGTGTAAGCTGTTTCTGCTTTAATGGCATATGGTACGCTAGCAATTTTGGTTCGCGAATCAAGAGTTTCTCCACTTACAATTAATTCCAGCCAACGATTTTCACCATCGAAGAGGCTGGTTGGGAATGTAACCGATGAGCCGAGTAGAGCATGAAAGATACCATTTGCACAGCTTACATTCCGCGATTCATTCCAGAGTAAAGTTCCGCCCGTTTCTGCATCATAAATTAAAAAATCAACTATGACTACCTCGTTAAGGTAGTTCCCATCACTATCGGCAAGTCTGCCCTGGTAGTCAATTGTTTGTGGTACATTTTGTGCCCACAGGCACATTGAGGTAAAAAGTAAAGTGACGATAAATAAGTTTTTCATTTTTTCTCCTTGCCCACCGTAGTTTTAACGTAGACGGATTAATCCCTTTATTCATTTCAAAAAGCCCGAACTGCACGAACATAATAAGTGTTAATCTTACTATAGCCAAATGCTTGGTAACCATCGCTGAGATTTTGTCCCCATGCACCCCAGTTACCAGTAGAGACTTCAGTGGAACTCCAATAGATACTATTAGCAAAAGCACTCCCTCCATTTGCTATTGCTGTTGCATCTATGGTCGCTTTATTTTGATATAATAAGTTTAACTCCTCTTTTGAAGGCAAATACCAATCGCCAGATGTTTTTCCACCTTCAGTAATTTGCAATTCATTACAGATGCGGGCTGCATAAGTTACACAATCATCTCCAATGGCTACTTGAGCGGTTATAATAATGCCTGTATTCATTTCTCCCGAAAACGGACCATCACCTTTAGCCTGTGTGTTTCCATAAGTACCAGCGTACCATCGAATTCCAAAACTTTGGTCTTGTTTAGCACATGCCAAGCCGTGTTGTCCTGTTTCATCTAACCAAAACACAATACCGCCTTGGGCAAAATCGCC
>JAUVKM010000131.1 GCA_030596265.1 Candidatus Cloacimonadota bacterium | reverse complement strand
TTTATAATATGGTGAAAATACAAAACTAAGTAATAAAAATGTTGAGAGAAAATATTTTTTGCTCATTGGTTCTCCATTCTTTAACGATCTCAATGACATCATCGGGCATAGCTTCCTCATCTACGTCTACAAAAAAGGAGTTACGTGATTCTCTATGTCAATAGTTATTTGTATTAATTATTCAGTATATTTAAGTTAAACAATAAATAACGCTCCGAAAACTCGGAGCGTTATAAGAACATCTCTATAATTATGTTACTTCATCAATATCATTTTTTTTGTCTTTTCAAAATTACCTGATTTCATTTTATAGAAATAAATGCCTGATGAGACGGGTTGATTATTGTCATCGGTACCGTTCCAAGTAATAGATGTCTGATTTCTAAGATTCGAAAATTCTTTCACTTTCTGACCTCTCAGATTGTAAATCATCAATTTGGTATCTTCGGTGTTCTCTGTATCTAATTCAAACGATATCGTTGTAGATGGGTTAAACGGATTAGGATAATTTCCAATTAGCTTATTTGTTGTTGAGATCAAATCGTCATCCGCATCTGTCAAACATTCTGCAGTCAATAATATAAGTAGTTCTGGAGTATCTGGGTCATTACTAAGAATTGATAATTCACCGTAGAATTGACCGAGTTCATCCTTTTCAAATTCAATTTCAAGAACCTGTTGTTCCGAAGTATTTAGATCGAATTCCGTTAATCCATAATAATTAAAACCTTCTCCTGAGATCACAACATCTGTTACAAAAAGTGTCTCTAGTCCAGTATTAGAAATTTCTAATTCAAGTGTATAAGAAACATTCGGTAAGGTTATCCCGAAATCAAGTTCATCTTCTGAAGCAACAATATTTGGTGCTGGATCTCCAATAAGAAAACTAAGAAATTGTGCCATAACATCTGCTTTAGTGTTATTATTAATACCATCAGCCATTGCTCCAAAGAAAGAGGAAGATGCAATTGTTCGATAAAGTCCGGAATCATAATAAACACCACGGACAGCATCATCCTGAGAATGTGTAAAGGGATTGCCTAACTCTGCATCTAGTACATCAAGACCATAATCGGCATTAGTGCCATACAGATAATTTAAAGTGTATCCTGAAAAAGTTTCTGTACTATCTGCAATGATAGTTTCAATTCCTGTGTATAAGCTATTTGGAATGGAATGATTGCCCAATCCAAAATAAGGGCGTAATAAAGCATGATCTCCTGTACCCATAATGGCACTTTCAATATATACAGCTTTACCGGTTTCTAAAAAATCTATTAATTTTTGTATATCTTCAGATCCGACCGGATCTGGTGGAGTCCATCCTCAGTCACCACACCAAATACCAGCAGTTGCAAATATAATATCATATTCTGATAGATCATCTGCCAATAGAGTATCTATTACTGGAAAAATACCGTTTGCAGTTAATGCTGCTTTTATTCCAGATTCCAAACCAACATATGACCATGGTTCTTCAGGATCAGATATTTCAGATCCACCATCTCTATCCCAAATTAATATATTCTGTGCTGCAAGCAAAGTTACAATAAACATAAACAATAATATTATTTTTAATCTCATAATAACACCTTAATACAAATTTATTTGTTACTATTGCAATAAATGTACCAAAATAACCCATCCGGTTCAATCGGATGGGTTATTCGAAAAACAATTTTTCTTTCTATGCTGCTTGATGATCCATCATCACCTCATTAAATTGAAACTACACTCTCAGAAAAAACTGTTAGGCTAAATTCCCTTATTTCATAAGGAATGGTGGTGGTTGGATTGAAAAGGTTGGGGAAGTTGGAAAACAGTTGATTTGTGATAGGAATTATTGTGTCATTATTACTACCAGTAGTATTGGAATAATGGATATCATCGATATACCAGCCTTCACCGGTGAAAAGACTTGCACTTCCGAAAACAAATCTGATCTGCGCAGTACCAGAATATGCTGTCCAACCCACCTGAAAATAACGCAAAACAACTATGCTTTCTTTTCATGCAAATATCCTATTTTAATTTTGATATTAACTTTTTTTGGGTCATTTAATTGTCAAATGGAATATCACTTGAACATGTTTCTTTCGTTGTTAAAATACTAAACAGCTATCAAAGGAGTTAATAAATAATTGGAAAGTGTGTTTACTTCTACGAAACTTCCGAATGTGTCCCGATTAATCGGGAGAATGTTGAGTGGCTGAATTCGAACAATCGGAAGAGCTATTGCACATTCCGATGTTCTCAAAAGGGAAAAGTGAAATTAGGAAAATTTGTCTTTCTGATCCGGCAGCTGCCGGAATGTTCTTTGGAAGAATCTAAGATTTCTTAACTCATCATGCAGATTGCCAAAACTGCAAAGCAGTTAAATATAAATAATCACAGATGCAATCTGTGGTTTACAGGCTCTAATAAAATATAGAACCGCAAAGTTTCAACCCCTTCAGGGTTGTTTTGGAAAGAGACAATATTCCGCAAGTTCTACTTGCGAATATTCACGTTGAATCCTGTTGGATTATTATTTTAAAAATGGTTGGTTCAATCGTCCCGATTGAACCATTTGTTTCTCTTTAACACCGTCTCGGTGTAATTTATGAACCATTTCTATTTACCGATCGGGACGATCTGGTTATAATACTTCATTCAATCGGGACGATTGAACGAACGAAGTAAACGAAATTAGGAGTAAGAAATTATGTATATTAACACTTGAAATAAATTATTGACAAAGTAATGCACAGAATTTTCAAACATATCAAAAGAATTTCAATAGGAAGTAATTATGAGAAGTCCTCAAGAATTTATTGAATTAACTGCAAGACTGCAAAAGCTTTTTCACGAGAGAGATAGTTCATATACTTTGTGCATTTTTATTGGAGATATTGAGTGCGCATTATTACGGTTTTTGTACAAAGTAAACAGTCCTCTCAAGATGCGGGAAATTGCAGAGATGTATAAAATATCAAATGCAAAAGTAACACGTGTTATAGACAAACTTGTTAAGATGGAATTTGTTGAGAGATATTATAGCGAAGATGACCGACGCAGCTTGTTTGCTCGCATCACCGACGAAGGCAGTAAAATGGCAGAAGATACAAAATATAAATTGAATAAATTTCAGCAGGAAGTATTGGAATTAATACCGGACGATGAGATTGATAAGACTTACGACTATCTTAAATTATTCATTGATGCTTATGATAAAACAATAACTGATTCTTCAGAGAATCCCTGCAGAATTAGCTAATAAAAATTCACCGCTTTTCTTTTTCTAAAGCAAGTCGCAATGAAAATAAACTTATTAGTATAGTTACTATTGCTAATGATTTTTCAAAATTAGTTGTTGCTAAAATATTGCCTAATGTGTTTATTAAAAAATATGCAAAAGCTAACCACATAAAATAATGTGAAACTTTTTTCAGCTTATTATTTTTTTTATATTTTATTTTTATAATAGTTAAAATTAAACAAATGCTACTAACAAATAAGGCAATTAATTCAAAGTTTATTAGTTGCGCTTGATCTTTTATTTTTCCACCCCAAACAATATCTATTGGAATAAAATTATAAAATCCAGCTCCAATTATCATTAATAAGTGGAATACTATTAATAAACAATAGATAAGTAAAAGAAAATTAGATGCAATTTTAAAACTTATTAAGTTTTTCATATATATCTCCTATTATGTTAATGCCAAATAATTTTGTACAACGGTTTGAATAATGTAATTAATGTAATTATTTTCATATTATTTAGGTAAATATATCATTAATAGTTTACAACGGTTTGCGGCTAAAAGAAGTTGCCGAAGGCAATTTGGGCGGAGTGAAGCGTAGTCTTTTATCCGCTGTTAGCCGAAGTGTCATTACTTGCACCGTAAAAGAAATTACAAAATAATAAACATACTAATAACATATATTATTAAGGTGATAAGGCTAAAAATGGCGCTTGCTTGCGATTTTACTTCTCCACGGGAAGATAACAGATTTGCCCAATTGCCACTTAATGCTATAAAACCACCAAAGACATAATACAGCCATTTGTACTCGGCAGATTTAGAGAAGTAAATAACAGCATATGCTAAAGTTATCCCATATACAACAGTATTTATAAGTAGAACAATCATATTAAAAGGGTATTTTCCTCCAAGAATGCTACATACAGCCCAAAATAAAGCGGTCATGACAATTGCTGTTAATAAAAATAAGATAAAATTCATATAATTACATTTCCTTTCTTATAATGGTATTTTTCTTTTAACATTATATCTGTTTTCTATTTGGGTAAACTTGAATTTGACGAATAAAACTAGAATACAATATATAGCAACAGAGATAATAATAATCTTCAATCCCAATTTTAACTCAATAAACAAATAAACAATTCCAATGGGAAATGATAGAATAGAAAGTGCAAATATACATCCAGGAGCACCACTTTTTGCTTTCAATGCACTACATAATTTACATAATCTCAAATTAGTAGAAATCAAAACCCCGCAATTTGGACATTCTTTATTACCATCTTTATTAAGCTCGGTTTCACAATATGTGCATTTTTGATTATCAAAATCGTTTCTTTCGCCGCAATTAGAGCATTCTATTCGCTTTGTGTTACTCATAAATCTTCTCATTGTTTTGATTTTAAAATGATATTTCAGCTAACTACTTCCTAAACGAAATATGTCGCTTAGCATTCCATATTGGGTTAATAAACGAACAAATCATTCGTTTATTTTTCCAATATAGATTATTCAAAGAAATCATCTTCACTCCTCGATCCTAACCTCGATCTCGACTTACCAGATCTCCAATGCTTCATTCAACATAGCTAATTGCTGTTCTTCCCTGTAACCAAGCTGCTGCATTGCTCCCGAAGGACAAATTGCTGCACAGCTTCCGCACCCTTTACAAAGGGCAGAATTAACATAGGCATATTCTTTACCGTTCATCCAAATAAGCTCTGGAGCACCATACGGACAAACAGATACACACATTCCACAACCGGCACATGTATCCAGATCAACCCGGGCTATATTAGCTTCTGAGATATATTCTTTGGAACTGATTATCGCACATGCCCGCTCTGCTGCTGCTTTAGCTTGTGAGATCGTATCTTCCATTCCTTTAGGTGAATGAGCCAATCCTGCCAGGAATATCCCTTCAACTGAAAAATCAACTGGTCGAAGTTTCACATGCGCTTCCATAAAGAATTTATCTTCATTGAGAGGGATTTTCAACATCTGCGAAATAACTTCAACATCTTCCTGAGGTACAATTGCCGGTGAAAGAATGATCTTTTCCGGGTTCAGAGTTATGTCAATTCCCAGAATATGATCCTTAAGTTTAATGATCAATGCATTTTCTCCGAAAACAACTTTTTTGCTGTCAATATCGATCTCAGGTTTTGCATCTTCTTCATAACGAATGAAAACTACACCTAACTGTCGTGCTTCCTGGTAATATTTTTCGTAGAATCCAAAAGTTCTTATATCACGATAGAGAACTGATACATCCATTTTGGGATTCAATTTTTTCAATCTCGTAGCATTTTTCACAGCCTGAGAACAACAGATGCGTGAGCAATACGGATGTTCCTCATCACGAGAACCGACACATTGGATAAAGACAGCACTTTTAACTTTTTTATAATCTTTTTCATTCTCTTCCAGATCATGTTCTAATTCTCTTTGCGTAATTACATTTTTGTGTTGATCATAAAGATATTCTTTTGGTTTTGATGCATTTGCTCCGGTTGTAATAATAATAATGCCATGATCGTATTCTTTCTCTTTATCCTTATATTCAAAGGTAGTTTTGTAATTTCCAATGTAACCATCCATTTTCTTCACAGTAGCGTTCAAATAGACTTTAACAAGCGGATGATCATCTATTTCGTCTTTCATATTTTGTAGGAAGGCAGGAACACTCTGTCCGTCCAGTGTATGATATAATCCGTTCAAGTTGCCACCCAGTTTTTCAGCACGTTCTATTAATGCTACTTCAAAACCCTGATTCGCTATAGAAAGTGCTGCGGTCATACCACCCAATCCACCTCCAATTACAATCCCTTTTTGAGTTACTTCAAGTGAAATAGCATGTAAGGGCTGCAATAATCTTGATTTTCCTAAAGCTATCTTAATTAATCGGTTCGCTTTTTCAGAAGCTTTGGCATGATCATCACGATGCACCCAGCTACATTGATTACGAATATTCGCCATCTCAAACAGGTAAGGGTTTAAACCGGCTTCACGCATGGTTTCTTGGAAAAGTGCTTCATGAGTGCTGGGTGAACAAGAAGCCACGACTACTCTGTTTAATTTATATTCTTCGATGATCTCTTTCATTTTTATCTGTGTATCT
>JAUVKM010000071.1 GCA_030596265.1 Candidatus Cloacimonadota bacterium | reverse complement strand
CCACCGATATATTGATCTACCGGCAGCCAATTATCTGCAAGTTCTTTACTGAATGGCATTTTGTCATTCTTAGGATCGGCATAACGGGCATAATACCAGGAACTATCTACGAATGTATCCATCGTATCTGTTTCACGTCTGGCAGGTTTGCCGCATTTCGGGCATTTCACATTAACCCAATCATCAACCGAAAGCAAAGGATTCTGTGTGGTTTTTCCCAGTTCAACATTTTCCGGAAGCTTAATTGGAAGATCTTCATCGGGAACCAGAACAGTTCCACAATCATCACAATAAATAACTGGAATGGGATTTCCCCAGTAACGCTGACGCGAAACTCCCCAGTCACGCAGTCTGTAAATTACCGTCTCTTTTCCCATGCTGTTTTCTGTCATCCATTCTGAAATAGATTTCATTGATTTCGTGCTTTTCATTCCATCAAATTTACCAGAATTCACAAGAATTCCCGGTTCGGTATAAGCTTCTTTCATTTCTTCCAGAAATAAATTTCCTTCCGGATTTTGAATAACTATCTTAATGGGAATATCATACTTCTTAGCAAATTCGAAATCACGCTGATCGTGAACTGGAACAGCCATCACGGCACCTGTTCCGTAATCCATCAAAACATAATTTGTGATCCAGATCTGAACTTTTTCTCCATTAACTGGATTGATTGCATACTTTCCTGTAAAGATCCCTTCTTTTGTTGTATCTTCCGAAGTTCTGGTAATTGTATCTTCGTTCATAACCTTATCACAGAACTGGTGCATTTTGGAATTTTCCGGCTCCTCTTTGAGCTTGAGCCAGCTTGTAACAAGCGGATGCTCAGGTGGAAGTGCCATGAAAGTACAACCAAAGATCGTATCAGGTCTGGTAGTAAATACCTTTATCAACTCTTCCGAATTTTCCAAATTAAACCAGATCTCCGTTCCAAAACTTTTTCCGATCCAATTAGTCTGCATTGTTTTAACACGTTCGGGCCAATCTATTACTCCACTGAAATCCAACAACTCTTCAGCATAATCAGTAATTTTAAAGAACCATTGCTCCAGTTCCTTTTGACGCACAACACTACTGCATCGCCAGCATTTACCATCTTCTACCTGCTCATTTGCCAGAACTGTCTGGCAATCATCACAACAATTTTGAAATGAAGTTTTCTTGTAAGCCAGTCCTTTTTCGTACATCTTCTTAAAGAACCACTGTCCCCATTTGTAATAATCCGAATGACAGGTGCTGACTTCACGTTCCCAATCCATTCCAAAACCCATCATATCAAACTGTTTTCTCATAATATCGATGTTTTTATCGGTAGTTATGCGTGGATGTGAATTATGCTGAATGGCAAAGTTTTCTGCCGGCATCCCAAATGAATCATAGCCCATTGGCTGCATTACATTATAACCCTGCATCATCTTGTAGCGGCTAATTGCGTCTGCAATAGAATAATTGGAAACATGACCCATATGCAGTGCGCCGGATGGATAAGGGAACATCGAAAGAACATAATAATTCTTCTTATCTGTTTTATCTTTGGCATTGAATATCTTTTTATCGTTCCAGACCTTCTGCCATTTCTTCTCTATTTTTTCAAAAGGATATTCCATTTATATTTTCTCCCGATTAATTTTAAATTTTGTTTTATGGTAAAAATTGTATTATTCCCCTAACAGGGGAGTAAAAGAAAGAGACCTAATTGAGTTGTGCCGGCAAATTTGCAATGCGCTCGAATAAAATATCTCATAAGTTCCTTCTCCCTTTATAGATTTAACGCAACTTTTGAAACGAAAGTCTTTTGGTCAAATATATTTTGCAAGTTTATATAATTAAATGATTTTTCACTTGCAAATAAAAAGAGGTTAGAATTATTTATCTAAGTGGTTAATTAAGCAGAATTGAATGTATTTGTCAACCTGACGAATCTTGCACGTTATTCTTTGGAAAGATCTCTGCAAAAATGAGATTCTTCGTTAGAAAATTCTTCGAAGATTTCCTCAGAAAGACAGTATTGTTGCAGAATATTTAGGATGAAATTAAAGGAGGGAAAAATGATTTTTATAAAATTTTTCAATAACAGAATAAAAGAGCATTTTACAATAATGGATATCAAACTTGCTCAGATTGCTGCAATGTTTGTGCTTATCATTCTAATAAAATTGATCCCAGAGATCATCACTCTGAATTATTGGGTTTATATTGTGGGAGCAATTTTAACAGCAATTAGACCGTTGTATTTAATGTTCATAAAGAAATAGAGTATTTTATTCTTGTTCGCAAGTTGTACTTGCGAACACAATTGTTCTACGAAGTTGTACTTCAGTGCTATTAATGAAGTTTTAGTAAGTGGAACTTACATATCAATTGCATTAACAAGCGCAACTTGTTAACGAGAGAAAGGTTGAAAGAAAGGAGAAAATGAAAAGTAGATATAAAGTTGTAGAATCTGATGGAGTATACTTTACTACTTCAACAATTGTGGAGTGGATCCCTATTTTTACAAATGAAGATACTTTTCAAATTATTACTAATTCATTAAATTACTGCATAAATGAAAATTTGCTGAAGATATATTCCTATGTAATATTACCCAATCATCTACACTTAATTGCATCTGCAAAAGATCTATCCGAATCAATGAAATCTTTTAAAAGACACACAGCAAAAGAGATAATCCAATATTTAAAAAAATCTAAACATAATTGGTTACTAAATCAATTACACTTCTTCAAAAAGAAAAATAAATTAGAAAGTGAATATCAAATATGGCAAGAAGGATTTCATCCTCAACTAATTAGTTCATACAAAATGTTAGAGCAGAAAATAAATTATATTCATCAAAATCCATTAAGGAAAGGCTTTGTAAATAAGCCTGAATGTTGGAAGTATAGTTCTGCCAATAATTCAAATTTTGAAGGAAATAAGATTATCAAATTAAATAGTTTGGATGATTTGTAAGTAAAATGTCTAATTATTCTTGTTCGCAAGTTGTACTTGCGGACATAATTGTTTTGCGAAGTTTAACTTCAAGAAAATGAATAAGTGTTTGTAAGTGAAACTTACGTATCAAGTACGTTAACAAGTGCAACTTGTTAACGAGAGAACGCTAGACAGAAATAGAGGTCTATGAAAAACTACGACGTAATTGTGATTGGTGGAGGTGCAGCCGGAATGATGGCTGCCGGAACTGCTGCCAAGAATGGAAAGAGGGTAATTCTACTAGAGAAAAATCCGGTTCTTGGAAAGAAATTATTGATAACCGGAAAAGGCAGATGTAATATTACAAACTATTGCGATGTGAGAGAGCTTATTGAGAATGTACCTATAAACGGCAAATTTCTTACAAATGCATTTTATGGATTTAGTAGTTATGAGACAGTTACTTTCTTTAATGAAGCTGGTTTAGAAACAAAAGTAGAACGGGGAAACAGAGTATTTCCAGCTTCCGATAAAGCTATGGATGTTGTTGAAGTCCTCTTGAAATTCATATATAAGCATAAAGTAAATGTTCTACATAGTTCAGTTGTTGATGCTATGCAGTTCGGAAAAATATTTGCAGTTAAATTAGAAAATAACGAAGTGGTAAAGGGTGAGAAACTTATCATAACAACCGGTGGGAAATCGTATCCTTCGACAGGTTCAACCGGAGATGGATATAACTTTGCCAGAAATTTTGGACACTCAGTTTCAAAATTCAAACCATCATTAGTTCCAATAATTGCAAAGAGAATTATTCCACTTGAAGGAACAAGCACTTCAAAAGGGTGCAATGTAAAAGACCTACAGGGACTTTCACTCAAAAACACAGCAATTAAAATAGTAGATGCAAAAGGAAAAACTGTTTATGAGGATTTTGGTGAAATGCTGTTCACACATTTTGGTGTTTCCGGTCCCATGATCCTCTCAGCTACTTCGCATATTCGTAATTTGGATGGATACAAACTTGTTATTGACCTCAAACCTGCACTGTCAGAAGAAAAGCTTGATGAACGACTTCAACGTGACTTTAAAGAATTCTCGAATAAGCAATTCAAGAATATACTAAAAAATCTGTTACCTAAAAAAATGATCTCGATTATTCAACAGATTTCCGGAATTCCTGAAGAAAAACCGGTTCACCAAATTACAGGAAAAGAAAGGAAAAACCTGGTCACAGCTTTAAAGGAACTTACAATTCAATTAAATAAATTCCGACCGATCTCAGATGCGATAATTACTTCAGGTGGGGTAGACGTAAGCCAGATCAATCCTAAAACAATGGAATCTAAACTTGTATCCGGATTATTCTTTGCTGGTGAAATATTAGATTGTGATGCTTATACAGGTGGATTTAATTTACAGATAGCTTGGAGTACGGGTTATGCAGCAGGGATGAGTTGTTGTTAAATAGATGAAATCAGATATAAAGATTGCCTCCATATTTAAAATATTTACTATTATTCTATTAGTTCTTTGTATATTGGCTTCATTAACTTTCTTAATTGGATTTTATATTATTGCAAATTCATACGAAGATAATTTTATTGGATCTTTGGAAGGTAATGGGCAGTTATATTGTTCTTACGATAATCTTTTTACTTTTCGTAACTCATACTCCGGTGTTAAAAGAAGATATTACAAAGATTGGATAGATGATGAAATTAACGAAGTCGGGTACAATTTAAGTTATAAGAAAACAGGTCATAATCCTTTTCATCTAATTATATTTAGCAGGTTATTAACAAAAGATGTTTTTAAAGAAAAAGTACTATTGATTGCAGGGAAGTTTGATAGTTTACTAGCAAAGCCGTATTTTGAAGATTTTGAAGAAGGCGGTTACAAATGTACATTCCATACATTATTAGTTCCTTCTAAAACAATTAATGATTCAGATAGTTTAGTTAATAAAGAACTTTCAGCAGTACTGTTTTGTTATAACGACTCTCTATCAATGATGCTTAGAACAAGTAGAGAATATTCTACAACTCTAACAAATCATAAGTTTGATAAATCAGTTGCTAATAACGAAAAAAGATTACTACTTACTGATTTAATTTTAAAATTAGTTATCAATGATAGGATTTTTAAAGAAGGAATATCAGAGCCGCTATCGGATAACAAAATTAGAATGATCAGAAACAATAAAAGAATTATGCGATTATTAGAAAACCTTGTAACATTTGGTAAGGCAAATTATAAAAAACAAGATGTTATAATTAAAAAGTTCAAATTGAGAAAATCGTGAAGAAAATGGTGGATAATTTGTTCTGAAATAGCGTTATCCTGCTTGCCGTGGCGAAGCTATGCGCAGACTGGACGAATCTTTCACGCTGCTCTCTTAAGGAAGGATAACCACAGAGTACACGGAAAAGATTAGCAACGAACGAAAACGAACGATGAAAATCTAATAAGGAAATTATAAATAATTGCGAATTAATTCTTTCGAGCCATATCTTTCAATACACAACTCAAATAATGCAAGATCATTTTTTATACTATCATGTAGATTATCAATTTCCTTATCTTTATATTTATAAGCTGTAGCATAAACTTGTCTCTCCGTATTGTGTGCATATGATTTAGAGATATCAAGTATTCTCATATTTTCTGGAGCAAATCCAAATCCCAGAAAGAAAATTCGGTCTGCATTAATAATTAGCTCTTTTGCATTTTTTATTCTTTCTTCGTCTAATCTATTCGAATATATAACATTAATATTATTTGCAAGGTCTATATAAGAATTTATGTTAATATTTTTGTAATTCTTATAAGAATTTGTTTGTTCCCACGGCAAGTCTGCTATTTTACCATAAACGTGAATAATTGGTATATTTAAAAGAATTTTCGCTATCTCTGTATTTTTCGTTTTAGTAAAAGAATTATTCAAAGCTTGAAACAAAAAATATTCAAGTGATCTATCATAATTAAAAGTTATAATAGAAAAATTATTTTCTTTAAATTTGCTGTATGAGTTTGGTTCAATAAGTTCATCTGTTAGATGATCAAATAATTCACTAAACCAATCCTCATCATCATTTCCAAGCTTTTCAGGGCTATTACTTTTATTTTCATTTTTTATAATGCTGTATGCTATAATTTGTTTACCTAATTCTTCATATTCTGGATTTCGTGTTAAAAAAAGATCAATTGATTTATTTGTTGATTTTGAAAACTCATAAACAATTTCTTTAATTTTTGTTATATAAAGTGAATCATGTGATAATTCTGTATCCTTAATAAATTCAACAATAAAGTTATTACAAATATAATTTCTTAGTTCTTTTCCTGTAGGATAACCATATGGTTTATTTGCACCAGCTCCTAAAATAAAAACCGTTTTTTCAGTTATCATTTTTCCTCCAAATATATTTCAATTCTTTTTTATTTTTCAATTACCAGGATGTGAAGCTAAAAGAAAATCCACGAGATTCTTCGTAAGTAAAGCCATAAGAATCCTCAGAAAGACATCTTCTCTTTTGTTCGTCTTGTTAGTTCTAGTTCGTTGCTAAAAATCTTTTAATACTTTAAACCTAACACCCAAAACCCTAAACCTTGCACCTTCTAATAAACAAATACCACACCGCTGGTAGGGAAGACCCATTCGTCATAATCTGTTGAAATTGAGATCTTATTTTTGTTTTTGAGTATTTTTGGAAATTTGCTTTTGCCGGAGAAAATCGGCACAGCTTCCACGTTTTTAAGATCACTTTCAAAGGAGATATCAACTCCCTGTGTCATTTCAATGATATAAACAGAAAGCTGATGGGAGCTTTTGGGATAATAGGTTTTGGTAGAGATAGAGAAATTTACTTCCTTTCCAACCAATTTTTTCAGATCAGGATGATAACATTTTATTTCTATACATCCATCAGCGATTTTCATCTCGTTGTATAATTCAATATCATTTACTTTCACAGATGTTACATTAAAAAACATTTCTTCCAGATCAATACTATTATCCAGCAGCCAGCGGTACTCTACATCATTACGCAGGAAATATTTTTCCAGATCATTCTCGGTTTTAGCGCAGGAAACACTGAAGTAATCGTTCTGCAGTTTTTTAGAGAAAGAGAGATTAGTTGAAGTTAAGAAATACTTAGGGAACTCATCCGAATTCTCGAACTTGATAGAATGCTTGAAATTACGCCTGTATTGAATATCTTTATCTTTTTCGGCAAATAACCTCTTTAGGATGTCTTCGTGCACCAGGTTCGCTATTTCCTTGCTTTGCAGCCTTTGTTCAATAGCAGTCTCAATGATATTTCCGAGTTTATCATCAGAAAAATCTTTCGGCATAAATTCTCGACGTAGAAGTGGGGAAGAATCTATTATATTTCCATTTTGTTTATAATATCTTTTTGCTCTTCTCCCGATCTGGGAAAGCAATTCATAACTCAAACCATTATAAAGCGAGGTTAGGTTCTCAGCAGTAATGTTTTCATTATCATCACCTAGCAGAATCACTTCGTCTCCAACTTCCGGTTCTGCAACCGTTGAAATATCAACTGCAATCATATCCATACTTATTTTTCCAACGATATTGCAAACCTGATCCTTTATTACAACTTTGCCCTTATTGGAAAGCAGGAAATCATAGCCATCTGCATAGCCAACAGGTAAAACCGCATAGTTCATATCGTTTGCTACAATGAATGTTCTATTATAGCCTATCGAGTCATCTTTTTTTGCACTTTTTATCTGGGTTATGTGAGATTTAAAAGTCATTACAGGTTTCAAATTAACTTTATCTTTCATTTCAGTATTGGAATAGATCCCATACGAAAGCAAGCCTAACCGGACAAGATTAGTGTATTTATTAGGAAATGTGACAACTCCGCTGCTATTTGATATATGAATGTATTTTGGTTTAAGATATAGTTTGGAAAGAATTTCTTCAAATCTATCTGATTGTAATTGTGTAAAATCAGGATCTTCTTCAACTGAAGAGAAATGGGAGAATATTCCGTCGATTTCTATGTTCTTAAAATTCAAAATTTTATTAATACTTTTAAATGCATCATCAAAATGGAATCCGCTTCTGCCCATACCGGTATCAATATTGATGTGGATCTTGCACTTTCCACTTTTATTAAGTTTCTCAGCAAAATCGAGTGTTGAGATTGTCGGAATAAGATTATATTCTAATATCTGTTCAATTTCATTTTCCAAAGAGGGTGAAAGAATAACTATCGGAATCTTTATCCCTTGATATCTAAGTAGAAGTCCTTCTTGTAGATTTGCAACTCCCAGTGAAACAGCTCCGCATTTTATTGCCTTTTTTGCAATCTGAAAAGCCCCATGACCGTAAGCATCTGCTTTAACGATCTGCATGAATTCTGCTTGCGGATGAAAGAACTTTTTTAATTCTTTAATATTATTTTTAAAATTTGTAAGATCGATCTCTGTCCAACTTCTGTCATTTTTCATATTATTTCCTATTAGCCACAAATTTACACTGTCAAAAGACTGATTATAACTAAACTATTCGCAACGAACAAAACCAACTATTTAAATAGTACATTCTAAATACATTTCTATATTGAACCCCTCTGGAAAACTC
>JAUVKM010000052.1 GCA_030596265.1 Candidatus Cloacimonadota bacterium | reverse complement strand
ACCCATTTCTTCTTCGCTGGATTTTGCAATTTTTTCATGAGCTTCATTTACGGCGGCAATTACAAGGTCTTCTAACATTTCTATATCGTCAGGGTCTACAACTTCTTTATCAATATTTAAAGAAATGAGTTGATTTTTACCGTTCATTTCTACCTTAACCATTCCACCCCCGGAAGTTCCTTCAACAATTTTATTAGCAAGCTCTTCCTGAGCCTTCATCATGTCATCCTGCATTTTTTTTGCTTGCTTCATAAGATCTTTCATTCCTTTCTTTCCACCTGGAAACATATCTAATCCTCCATATTTTATTAAATCTTTTTCAACAAATTTATTGCTACTTTTAAAGTCAAATTATTATTCATGCAATTCAAGTTCTAAAGCCAGTTGATATATCCTATTCTTTTGTTCACCTGTTTCTTTTGTTACAAGTTTTACAGCTGTTTTTTTTGTTTCACCATTTTCTAATAATTTAATAAGCTTCTTCTTTAAATTACTGTCGCTGATAATGCTTTTTTGTGAACCTTCTACAATGATTACAAATTCACCCTTTGCCACAATTTGTTCAGGTTCTTCAATAATGCTCTTCAAAGTCATACGATAATATGTTTCATAAATCTTGGAAATTTCTCGAACAATTGATATTTTGCGGTCTCCCAGATGATCGAATAAATATTGAAAGAATTTTTGTAGTTTATGAGGAGCTTCGTAGAAGACTAAAGTATTTTCATTTTTCTTAATATTTTCTAATAATATATCTCTTGTTTTATTTTTTTCAGGCAGGAAACCAATGAATTGGAATCTATCGCAATTTAAACCTGATGCGACCACAGCAGGAATGAAAGCTGTTGCTCCAGGTAGTACTTCTATCTTTAATCTACAATTGATAGCTTCTTTAATAATTATACTGGATGGATCGGAAATTCCCGGAGTTCCAGCATCTGATATTATTGCAATATCTTCACCATCTAGCAACTTATTTAACAACTTATCTACCCGTTTACGTTCATTGAATTTGTGATAACTTATCAATGGTGTTTCGATATTATAATGGTTCAATAGTTTCTTGGAATTCCGTGTATCTTCTGCACCAATGATAGATACTTTCTTTAGAATATCAATCGCCCTGAAAGTCATATCTGCCAAATTCCCGATTGGAGTTGGGACAATAAATAGAATTCCTGTTTTACTCATTCAACTTCCTGTTTTATAAAGAAAGGAAGCCCCAATTATAAGGGGCTTCCAATTTTATAATGGTTATAAATAACTAAATTACTTCATCCATTCTGCAAAAGTATCTGGTGTACTTGGAACAATAATCTCACCAGAGATAATCTTAGCTGAAAGACCTTCAACTTCTTCCAAAATGTCAGCCGGAACGAGTTTATAAGATGTAGGTGCAATGCCAACTCCACCTTCTTTTAAACCGTAAACAACAGTAGTTCCACCTGGGAACTCATCTTTAACTAAAAGTGCAGCGACATTGAAAATTGCATTATCAACTCTTTTCATAGCAGATGTGATAACATGATCAGGAGCGAGTGAATTTTGATCCCTATCAACACCAATAGCAAATTTATCTTGTTCTTTTGCAGCCTCAATAACACCATCTCCAACACCACCGGCTGCATGATAAACTATATCAGCATTTTTTTCATACATTTGATTTGCAATAGCTTTACCTTTGGCAGCATCAGTGAAAGAATCTGCATATTGCGCATATACTTCAGCATCAGGATTTGCTAATTTCACACCAGCTTTGAAACCATATTCAAATTTTTCTATTAATGGGAATTTCATTCCACCAACAAAACCAACTTTATTAGTTGTTGTCATTTTACCTGCAATGTAACCAACCAGGAATGATGGTTCTTGCTCTTTAAAAACAACACCAACTACATTTACTGGAGTTTCTTCACCATAAGCATAGTCTATGATAGCATAATTTTGATCTGGATTTTCCAGAGCTTTTTCTTTAATTGTATCACCCATTTTAAAACCGATACCCCAAATTAAATTATTTCCGGCATCAAGCAGAGTTTCCATATTAGGTGCATAATCTGCATCTTGAGTTGATTCAAGATAACTTACAGAAAGAGCGAATTCTTTCTCAGCTCTTTTTAATCCTTCCCATGCTGATTGATTGAATGATTGATCGTTAATCCCACCAACGTCTGTTACCATGGCAACCTTAATACCTGATTCTTTTTTTACCTGTCCACAACTAAAGATGGACATTACGAAAAGTACTAGAACAAAAATCGTAATAATTCGTTTAAACATTTGCAACTCCTTTCCTATTTTTTTTAAGCTGCTTACAAGCAGCATTTTTCCTTTTCCCAAAAGACATTTACCCTGTTTTTAATGTCAAGTGATAAACATTAATATTTACTTTCCTTTTCATATGGGATACCATCAGCTGATGGTGCAGCAGATTTTCCTACAAAACCTATAAGCACAACAATAGTAATCACGTATGGCAACATACTTATCAATTGTGTAGGAATGTTAATATCGAACTGTCCCAAGTAGACTGCCAAGCCCTGTGCACCTCCAAATAGAAGACATGCCAGCATAGCACCTTGTGGTTTCCATTTCCCGAATATCATTGCAGCAAGAGCTATAAAGCCATGTCCTGAAATTAAAGTAGGTCTGAAATTCGATACTATGGCTAAGCTCATAGCTGCTCCACCAAATCCTGCAAAAACACCTGACATAATTACAGCAAAATACCGAATTCCCATAACGTTTATTCCTAGTGTATCAGCTGCTGTAGGATGTTCACCAACAGATCTTAATCTTAACCCAAATTTTGTTTTGTACATAATAAACCAGACCAAGAAAACCATGATAAATGCTAGATAAACTGTTGCATATTGATTATCAAAAATAATGTTTAATATTGATCCTTCCGGAAATACTCCATTTAATGGTCGGGGCATTTTGTTATCAAGTGAAATGGATTTTGTCATTGTTGCTCCTTCAAAAAACATACGACTAAGGAATAAAGCAATACCTATACCTAGAAAATTAATAGCAATCCCGGAAACTACTTGATTTGCACCGAATGTAACACATGCAAAGGCGTGAAGAAGTCCAAATAAACCACCTGCAACCCCGGCACCGATAAAAGCGATCCATGGATTTCCTACATAATACCCGATAGCTGCTCCAATAAAAGCACCAATAACCATCATACCTTCAAGACCGATATTAATCACACCTGAATTTTCAGATAAAACTCCCCCAAGGGAAGTATAAATAAGGGGCGTCGAATACATTAAAGTTGTTCCCAATATAAGGGCAAGATTACTAAATATTGTTTCTATCATTTTGTACCCCCTTTTTTATTTTTTCTTGTTAAAATTAATTTGATTAGTTTTGGAATCGAGATAAAAAATACTATGGAACCAATCACAATACTGATAACTTCTGAAGGTGCCTGCATAAACGGTTGTATTTTTGCTCCTCCATATTTTAATGCACCAAATAATATTCCAGCCAATATGCAACCCATAGCATTACTATTGGCTATCAATGCAACAGCGATTCCGTCAAAACCATAACCTTCCATTGCCGCTATCAGTGTTACTTTATGAGAGACGCCAACAACCTGCAATGCTCCAGCTAAGCCTGCTAATCCGCCTGCAATGAACATAGATATTATCATATTTTTGTTAACATTTATTCCACCATATTCAGCCGCAAATTTATTAAATCCAACTGCACGTAATCTAAAACCAAGAGCAGTTTTATTAAGTACGAACCAAACTAGAACAGCCATTAAAATAGCAATTACGAATCCCCAGTTCATTGGTGTTCTTAAAAGATCCTTCCAGAATGGATGCTGCAATAACCATTCACGACCTGCCTCAGATTGCTTCCATGTTTTTAATATCATCATATTTGCCGTTGGTTGTATAGAGTAAGAAGTTTCTCCTCCCGGTTTCTGGAATCCTTTGGTATAGATAAGGAAGTTTTGGAAATACAGCGCTACCCAATTTAGCATAATTGTCGATATTACTTCATGTACTCCAAATTTAGCTTTGAAATATCCGGCAAGTCCACCCCATATCCCTGCAGCAAGAACAGCTGAAATTATTACGACTGGAATATGTATCAATAGGGGAAGATGCAGAAAATAACCTGCTGCTGTAGCAACAACTGATCCTACAATATACTGTCCTTCAGCTCCGATATTGAACAAACCTGTCTTAAAGGCAAATGCAATTGAAAGTCCAGTTAATATTAATGGAGTACCACGAATTATTGTATAAGATATATAACTTGGTTTAGAGAAAATACCTCGCAACATTATCCCATAAGCCTGAAATGGATTAAAACCAGCAGCTGCAAGAAAAATTGCACCGACAACAAGACCAAAAAAAATTGATATTAAAGTAAAACCTACTGTTTTTTCAGTAGCAAAAATATAAAGTGCTTTTCTTAATTCTTTAATTTTTAATTTCATTTGCTGCCCCCACCTGCCATCATCAGTCCTAACTTTTCAACTTCGGCATCTTTAGCATCTACGATTCCAACAATTTCCCCTTCATAAATAACTGCAATTCTATCAGATACATTCATAATTTCATCCAGTTCAAAAGAGATCAGAAAAACTGCTTTATCACTATCTCTCTGTTCAATTAACGATTTATGAACAAATTCAATAGCTCCTACATCAAGACCCCTTGTTGGTTGAGCAGCAATAAGCAGATCCGGATCGTTGGAAACTTCTCTGGCAATTATCACCTTCTGTTGATTACCTCCGGAAAGAGTTCTTGCCATCTTGGATGCTTCTTTTGGGCGAACATCAAATTTATCGATCAACTCCTTTGCGTAAACTTTAATATTATTATATTGAAGAATTCCTTTATTTGCAAAAGGATTTTTATAGTAATTTTCTAGAATTGTATTTTCTGCAATATCAAAATCTAATACCAAACCTCTTTTTTGTCTATCTTCAGGGATATGAGAGATTTTATTATTAATTACTTGGAAAGGCGTGCTATTCGTAATATTGTTACCATTAATTTTTATCTCACCGGATTCTACTTTCCTAAGACCTGTTATTGCTTCTAATAATTCTGTTTGCCCATTCCCATCAATTCCGGCTAATCCAAGTATTTCACCTTTTCTAATTGAGAGATTTAGTTTATCAACTGCTATCATATCACGATTATCTTTAACTACAAGATCTTTGATAGAGAATATTTCTTCGCCAGCTTCTTTATCTTTCTTAGAAACACTAAAGCTTACTTCTCTTCCCACCATTTTTGAAGCTAATCCCCTTTCATCTGTTTCGGAAACAACAACTGTATCAATATGCTTTCCACGTCTTATTATCAAGCAGAAATCAGCTGCATCTGTTATTTCTTTTAGTTTATGACTGATTAAAATTATTGATTTTCCTTCTTTTGTAAGATTCTTAATTATCTGAATAAGTTCAACTATCTCTTGTGGTGTAAGAACAGCCGTTGGTTCATCAAGTATCAAAATCTCAGCTCCACGATACAGCGCTTTTAGTATTTCAACCCTTTGCTGCATTCCAACAGAGATATCCTCAATCTTAGCATTGGGATCTACATAAAGCCCATAGCGTTCAGAAATTTCTTTAACATCTTTGAGTGCTTTCTTCATATTTAGTACACTCATTTTAAAAGTTGGTTCCCGACCTAAAATGATATTTTGAGCTACTGTAAAAGGTTTCACAAGCATAAAATGCTGATGAACCATCCCGATTCCATGTTCTATGGCAATATTTGGATTTGTGATGTCTACCTTCTTTCCGTTTATCAATATCTCCCCGGAAGTAGGACTATACAAACCATATAATATGTTCATCAAGGTTGATTTTCCGGCTCCATTTTCACCCAGCAGGGCATGAACTTTTCCTTTGAAGACATCAAGATTAACAGAATCATTTGCTACAAAATCACCAAATTTCTTAGTAATATTTTTCATCTCTATCACTTTTGTAAGCGATTGTGTTACATTTTCATATCCCATATTATACCCTCTTTTATAATAAAATATTTATTTGGGTTTATTAATTGATGTGTCAAGACTTAAATAATTTGTTAATATGATTTGATTTGAAAAACTTAAAAAAAAACAGGGAGCTATAGCCCCCTGTTAATAATTACTTTCTAATCCTATTATGAATTACATTTCTTTATATTTTTTCAAGGTTTCCAATACTTTATCAATATCAGCTTCAGTATGATCAGCATTAACCTGGAATCTGATCTCTTCATCACCTTTTGGAACAACAGGAAAATTCAAACCAGTTCCTAAAACACCATTTTTTGTAAGATAATCTACTAATTTTGTAGTTTCTGCTGTATCACGCACCATTAATGGAACAACCGGATGCGGTCCTTCAATTGTTTCAAATCCTAAAGCAGTTAATCCATCTTCAAATTTTTTGGTCATAGCAGCTAAGTGAGCTAATCTTTTCACTCCAAATTCACTATTTACAATTTCCAGAACTTTCAGTGTAGCAGCAGCTTCAGAACAAGTTATCGGGTTCGAATAAATATACATCGGAGCAGACTCACGCAGATAATCTAATACAATTTTAGAGGCTACTACATAACCACCATTAACACCAAAAGCTTTTCCTAAAGTTCCTATTAAAATATCAACTTTTGCTCCTGTGAATTCTTCAGTTCCTCTACCATATTTTCCAAAAGCACCAACACCGTGAGAATCATCAGCAATAGTGATAACACCTTCTTCAAATTTATCATCGAATTTAGCACATATTTCTGTAAGTTCTTTTAATGGAGCAAAATCTCCGCGCATACTAAAAATACCATCTGTAATAACTAAACAACGTTTTCCCATTCCAACAGCTTCATTCATTTTTGCTTCCAGATCTTTCATATCATTATGCTTATAGATCATCTTTGCAGCAGGACGGGAAAGGCGCATTGCCTGAATAATACAATTATGATTCAGTGCATCAGAAACTACAACTGTCTCTTTTGTTGTAAGTGGATAAATAACACCCAAACTTGTAACATAAGCAGAGCTGAATATCATTCCGGCTTCGCGTTCATGGAATTCTGCAAGTTTCTGTTCGAGTTCGATGTGCGGAGTATGAGTTCCACTAATAAAGCGAACAGCTCCCGGTCCTACTCCAAATTTCTGTGCTGCAGCTTCTTCAGCTTCGATAACTTCTTGATTCATTGACATTCCAAGATAGGAATTTGCATTCATTTTGATAAATTCTTGTTCTCCAAAACCAACAAGATTGTAACGTGGTCCAAATTCACCTTTTGCTTCTTTTATTTCACTAATAACCAGTTCCGCACCTTTATCTCTTCCGGTCGTGCGTAAATCCTCCAGATTTTTGTTAAGTGCAGCATTTAATCTTCCAAGTGCCATACATTTCTCCCTCTATTTATTTTTCTATTACCACAACTGCAGTAGCATAATCTTTTAGATGTGCGATTGAAACATGGCTGAATTTCAGATTATGCTCGCTAAAAAATTCCTTAGTTCTTCCATAAAGAAAGATTTCAGGTTTACCAAGCTGATCATTCACAGTCTCGATCTCATTAAACTTGAGACCGTTGCTCCAACCAGTTCCCATTGCTTTTATGAAAGCTTCTTTCACTGCAAATCTTCCAGCAAAATTCTGTGAACCATTTTTGAATTTTCGACAATAATCTATTTCGGTTTGAGTGAAAATCTTCTTCACGAATTTATCATCTTTCTTCGTAAGTTTTTCCACTCTAGGAACCTCAATTATATCTATGCCAATCCCAAAAATCATTATTTCAGTTTTTCACTCAGTACTTTCAGCATATCTTCTGTCATTTTTGCAAGATCACAATCGTAATTCCAACCCCATTCTTCTTTAGCTGCAGAATCATCCATATTATTTGGCCAGCTATCTGCTATAGCTTGACGCATTTCATCCACTTCATAATCCAATTTGAATTCGGGAATATGTTTGCGGATTGAAGCTGCAAGCATTTCAGGATCAAAACTCATTGTGGAAATATTGAAAGCATTTCTATGAATAAGTTTAGATGGATCTGCTTCCATTATATCTACTGCAGCTTTCAAAGCATCCGGCATATACATCATATCAAGGAAAGTTCCAGCCTTAAGGAAACTTGTATATTGTTTCTTTTTTATTGCTTCGTAATATATATCTACTGCATAATCTGTTGTTCCACCACCTGGTAGAGTTTCATTAGAAATAATACCCGGATATCTCACTCCACGTGTATCTACGTTAAACCTTTTGTAATAATAATCACAAAGTAGCTCTCCGGCAACTTTAGTTACACCATACATTGTATTAGGTCGCTGAATTGTATCCTGAGGAGTATCGTCCGGTGGAGTAGATGGACCAAAAGCACCAATAGAACTTGGAGTAAATACTGCACAATCATTTTCCCGTGCAACCTCTAAAACGTTATACAAACCATTGATATTCACGTTCCAAGCTAAATTTGGCTTTGCTTCTGCAACTGCGGAAAGTATAGCTGCTAAATGATAAATTGTATCAATATTGTATTTTTTTACTGTCTCTGCTAATTGCTCTACATTCGTACAATCTACTATCTCAAAAGGGCCTGATTCCAATAATTTTCCACTGGGCTTTGTTCTATTCCCACCTGCCACAACATTGTCATTTCCATAAAGATCTCTTAATAACATTGTTAGTTCTGAACCAATTTGACCTACTGAACCTGTAACCAAAATTTTTTTCATAATATCTCCAAGTATTTTTTTTTTGGAAAAATGTTTTTAAGCTTTATTTTGTCAATTAGAAATTGTTAGAATAAAATATTTTTTTAATATAGTAATTATTTATAGTTTCAACTTTGCAAATTGTAAACTAATTGACATAAAATTAATACCTTCTAACTTCGGGTATGTACAAATAAATTCGAAGGATAAGGATTATGAAAAACTTGGAAATCTTACTATTATTAATTGTTAGTATGTTGCTTTCTTCAAAGGGATATTCAGACATGAAACCTTATGATGGAGAAGAATTTGATTTAATTTCCTATAGGTTAAAAGTAGAAAAAACTAAAATCCCAGGAAGCGGTTATGTACAGAGAAAGCCTGAGCCATTAAATAGACTTACCGGAAAATTAGTACAGAAAGGTATGAAATATATTGTAAAACTTGGTTTGGAAAGAGCCATCTCTTTTATCAATGAAAAACCTCGAAAATTCAGAGATTTTAAAACCCATCTATTTATAATTGATATAAATGGCAATGTTTTGGCACATTCAGGTAATCCTCTTTTTGTAGGGATTAATATGATGAATACAAAAAATTCTATCGGACGTTTGTTCATACAGGATTATATTAATAAACTCCATCAAGTTGATCAAATAAATTATTTTAATATAATTACCTTAGAAGATAATATACCGTATATCTATAATTTTGTATATTTAGAAAAGTTAAATGATAATATGATAATTGGTGCTGTTGCCACACCATAATTATAATTTCACTCTTTTTCTACTTACCGATCAGAAAGAGAATACTAATCATAATTTCTGAAACTCACTCCCCATTCGACTACATGAAATCCTTCTCGTTTAAAATTAGGAATCGCGGGTTCAGGTAGAATAAGAGAATCATCTTGCTGTCCTTCTATCGAATAAAGCAATCTCAAAAGATTATCGGGTTCAATAGAAAACTCCAATTCAGTCATTTTACTAAGCTGTTCATTATATTGTGGATATATTGCATAATATGGATAATCTGTTAATATTGGAATCCAGAAATCTATGAAATCAATAATTTCCTGCTCTTCAAAACCTGTTTCGATTAGATTCTTAGTGAAGAATGATTCAAGATCTTGCTGTGCAATTGTCCAACCTTCGTTATATTGGCTAAGATCGGGGTTTTGACTCTCATAGAATAGAAAGGTAAATTCATCATTTATCTTCCCT
>JAUVKM010000076.1 GCA_030596265.1 Candidatus Cloacimonadota bacterium | reverse complement strand
AAAATTAGAATTCTGCACGATCTGAGCAATTGCAGCTAATGCCTGTAAATGGAAATTTCGTTCATCACGTGTACCCGTTATCACAAAAACTGTATTAATCTTTTGTGCTTCATCATTGAAGTATATTCCTTCCCTGCATCTAGCTAGGAGGATATTGAATATCTTTTCTCCCTCGATAATAATGTGAGGAATAGCCAGATAGTCTGTAAGCACCGTAGAACTTTCAGCTTCTCGTTCCAGCAGTTTGTTATAGAAATAATCACTGCTTTTATTAATATTCACACACACATTATCTGCAATTGTATGGAAAAATTCTTCTTTGGAAACAGATTTATCAATATCCAAAACAACAGCGTTCTCAATTAGTTCATCAAACCTGTCTTTTGTAATATTATCACGTTCACGGATTATTTCTTTCAATTCTGTTTCCAGTGATGTTGTTACTAAATCTTTAGCTTTGATTCTCTTTACTAGCTGTAAAAGGGCAGATTCCTTATTTGTACGAATACTTCCATAAAACCAATACCATGATAACCCTGCAATTATGAAAACAGAAGTCAGAATAAGTGGCATTGCACCCATTCCAATTATCAAAAATATATACACTACAACTGCGATGACTTGTAGCCATGGATACAGCGGACTTTTAAATTTTGGTCGGTAGTTTTGAATTCCACTTTCACGCATGATTATTACAGAAATATTTATAAAAATAAACAGTAGAATTTTCATAGTAGATGCCATTTTAACAAGTGTTTCCAAAGGAAGGAAGATTACTAATATCATGAAAAGACTGGTAAATATTATTGCATTAACCGGAGTCTGTTGCTTTTTGCTTACTTTTCCAAAAAAGGAAGGAAGTAGTTTATCCTGGCTCATTGCCAAGGGATTACGTGAAGATGCCATAATACCGGCATTAGCTGTAGAAAAGAATGCCAATAAAGCTGCTAATGATAATAGGTACATCCCTGGTTTTCCGGCAAAAATTACAGCTCCATCACTAATCGGTGTGAGTGTATAAAGTCTTGGAGATGGTAAAAGAAGTTTATCTCCTAATATGCCCACCGTCACAAAAACGACAACCACATAAGCAATTGTTACAATCGTAAATGCCGAGATCATTCCAAGTGGTATATTCCGCGATGGATTTTTTATCTCTTCGGCAACACTGGCAATCTTAGTAAGACCTCCATATGATACAAAGATCATTCCTGAAGTCATAAAAAGAGTTTTCAGATCACCTTTCATGAAATCATCAAAATGACGATTATCAACGTGAGGAATTCCTTTAACAACATAATATAGAAGTAATGCAAGTAACCCCATTACCATAAAAGACTGTAATCTCCCGGCATGCTTAGTGCTTCTAAGATTTATTATTGTAAAAAATATGCAGAAAACAACTGCAATCAGTTTAATTTGAAAAATTGTGATCTCAGGATAAATGATCGAGGCAAAAGCACCGATACCAACCAAAGCAAAAGCACTTTTAAATGCTAATGAAAACCAGGCAGAAATACCTGCAATCGTACCAAAACCTGCTCCCATACTACGATTTACAAAGAAGTAAGCACCGCCAGATTTGGGCATTGCTGTAGCCAGCTCAGCTTTACTGAACATAGAGGGTAGTACCAGAATTCCGGCTAAAAGATAAGCAAGGATTACAGCAGGTCCCGATTTAAAATAAGCTAGACCCGGTAAAATAAACAAACCCGAACTAATCATGGCTCCTGCAGCGATGCTAAATACCGATAATAATCCTAATTCTTTTTTTAATCCAGACATAATATTTCCTTAAGCTTATTTTAAAACTACAACCTTGTTCTTGCCTTGAGATTTGCCTTTATACATGGCTTTATCTGCATTTTTAATAAGATCGCTAATTGTCATTTCTTCATTCTTATAATCACTAACACCTATTGTAGCAGTTAATGAGATTTCTTCATTTTTATAAGTAATGGGAAATTTTGCAATTTGCTGAAGAATTAGTTTTGTTACATGTAATGCACCTTTTGCATTTGTTTGAGGAAGGAGCAAAATAAATTCTTCGCCACCATAACGTCCCACAACATCTTGCTTTCTAACAAGATCAAGCATTAAATTAGAAATTTGCTTTAAAACAAAATCACCGCATTCATGTCCGTATTTATCATTGATGTCTTTAAAGCTATCCAGATCGATCATTGCAATTGTGAAAACTTCCTTTGATCTTTCAAATTTTAGTTTTTCATAATCAAGTTTTTCCAAAATTGCACGTCGATTCGGAAGCTGAGTAAGAGAGTCGGTTCTAGCCAATGTATGCAATTTTGTATTTGATTTTTTCAGTTCTTTTTTGGTTTTTTTAAGTTCGGTCATATCAACAGATAAATTATATAACTCCTGATATCCAAAGACATTTTCATGTTTGTGAAAACTTGTCAGCACATTTAATATGTTTTTATTTTTATGGAGATATTCAGTTTCACCTGGGCGAATTTCAATATTGCTTTCATAATATCTATCAATATTTTTTTTAAATTTCTCAAAATTTGAGTTTGGAACAATTAAATCTTCGATCTTTCTACCAATAGCTTTATTATTTTTAAATCCAAACATTTTCTCACAGGCACGATTCCAGTAAGTTATACTATGATCTTTACCAACACCATAAATTGCGATACCAGGAACATTATAAACAATATTCTCAAATTTCTTTTCATATTGATGTAGTTTATAATCAAGATTCATCCATTCATCAAGATCTTCTTTATACTCCTTAAATCTTCTATTAGTGAAAATAATTAATCCTATAGTTATTACAAAGAAGATTATAAGAAGCTCAATAACAAGTTTATAATTAAAAAAACCATACGTTCCCATCATGTGATCTGATACATGAAAAACCTTTAATAGAACAAACACAATTATTGTTATAATTATAATCAGAATTAATTCTAAAGGTGCATTCTTCTTTGTAAGAAATGACCCAGTAACGCTTTTCTTAGAATTTTGTTGTTTTGCGATCTTTACCTCCATTCCTGTAAATCACATGATTTTACAGGTTATGTAATTACTTTTCAGGAAATTTCACTTCCTTCCTTTACATCTTTGTCCGCATGTAAAATAGAAAGTTTTCCATCATCTTCTGCTGCTAAGATCATTGCTTGTGATTCTACACCCATCACCTTTCTGGGTTTCAGGTTTATCAGCATTGGAATTTTCTTGCCGATCAATTCTTTTGGTTCATAATCTTTGCCAATACCGGCTATCACAGAACGTTCTTCCCCACCAATATTTACTTTAAGTTTTAATAATTTATTAGATTTATTAATTTTCTCAGCTTCTAATATTTTTACAATACGGATCTCCAGTTTCATAAAGTCTTCATATTCGATTTGAGATTTATGTTCCATTATGCACTCTTCCTTTACATTCTCTTTTTGTCTTTTTTCAAGGATCTCAAGTTGCTCTTCAACTTCCTTTTCTTCTATCTTCCTGAATAATCTTTCTAAATTATTGATATTATATTCTGATGATTTTTTTGTAACGTTATCCCATGTAATTGGTACCCCAACACCGATCATTTCATGAAGAGTTTTCATGCTCTTAGGTATTATCGGTGATGAAACAATTGAGAGTATACGCAATATTTCCAAACAAACATACAAAGTTTCTGAGGCTTTGTTTTTATTTGTCTTCACCTCATTCCATGGTTGTGTTTCATCAAAGTACTTGTTGCCAATTCGAGCAATATTCATAAATAGTTTTGTAGCCTTCCTAACTTGATAATTTGAATAATATCTACCGACTTCATCAGCAAGTTCATGCACTTCCGCAAAAGTATTCATTGATAATTCGGAAAACTGTTCTGGACGTTTGATAATTCCATCAAAATACTTATTTACAAAAACACAAGTTCTATTTGCTAAATTGCCCAATACGTTATTAAGCTCTGAATTTATATGCATTCTGAAATCTTCCCAATTAAAATCGCTATCTTTTGTTTCCGGTGCATTAGCAGCCAGCACATAACGTAGATACTCACCCTCAAAATACTTCAGATAATCTTCTACCCAAACTGTCCAGTTGCGGCTTGTGGACATTTTCTGTCCTTCCAGATTCAGGAATTCATTGGCAGGTACATCGAAAGGAAGCACGAAACTCTCTTTCTGCTTTGAGAGCATTGCAGGCCAGATAATCGTATGGAATGGGATGTTGTCTTTTCCCAAAAAGTGTATCATCTTTGTTTTATCATCAAGCCAATAATCTTTCCATTTATCAGGCTTACCTATTTTTTCTGCCCATTCTTTGGTTGAAGAAAGATATCCGATCGGTGCATCAAACCAAACATAAAGTACTTTTCCTTCAGTATTCTCCAATGGAATGGGAACTCCCCAGTTTAGATCTCGAGTAATACCACGTTCTTGTAATCCTTCATTAAGCCAGCCAAGAACAAAATTCTTAACATTATCTTTCCAATATGTTTTTTTATCTATCCACTCACGTAATTCTTTCTCAAATTTAGGAAGATCAAGATACCAGTGCGTTGTATCCTTTATTATTGGAACTTCACCCGAAAGCTTGCTCTTAGGTTCGATCAAATCCATTGCATCGATCAATTTCCCGCAAGTATCACATTGATCTCCACGCGCTCCTTCAGATTTGCAAAATGGACAGATACCCTCAACATATCTATCCGATAAAAAACGCTTCTGCTTTTCATCATAAAATTGTTTAATATCTTTTTTTATAATGTATCCAGCATCATACAGATTTGTAAAAAAATCTTGTGAATTTTTTATATGATTCGGATGTGAAGTTCCTGAAAAATTATCCAATTGAATATTTAACCCTTTTAGATCGGCTCTCATGCTTTTATTGAATTTTTCTACAATATCCTGTGGTGAAACATTTTCTTCTTCAGCTTTAAGTGAGATAGGCGTTCCATAATCGTCTGTTCCACCAACATATAGCACATCATTTCCAATTAACTTCTGATACCTAACAAAAATATCTGCATTTAAATAGGACCCTGCAATGTGACCAATATGTAGTTTTCCATTTGCATAAGTGAGCGCACTAGTTACTAAAAATTTTTCCAAAATTTATCTCCATATTTCTTATAATTTTATTATAATCTCAAAACAAATGTATTTTAAAGATGTCAAGAATTATTGATTATTGTAATTTATTTAATGAATAATTTATAAATATATAAACTAAATTAGGGTAAATAAAAAACCTTCCAGTTCAGAAAAATACTGGAAGGTTATAATTATTATTCTGATTTGATATTAAATGCTATTCATTATCCTTTTCTTCTTCTTTTTTATTCTGTTTGATCTCTTCTGCATATTTGAACATCTCTTCAAGTGTAGAGCATTTTTCAAAGATCTCCATTGTTTCCTTGAGTTGAGTATCTTCTTCCAGTACGATTTTATACCGCTCAACTTCACCGAATTTTCTACCGATAATGTTACTGGTCAATTCATTCTTGATCCAATTGTTAATGCTATCTGCTTCAACTTGTTCAAATTCAATTTCTTCCGCTTTTGCAAAGTTTAAGAGATCATCAATATCTTTCTTAGAAGCTAGATAATCTAATGTAACGTTTTCCTCATGATCGATAAGATAATCTACAGAATAGTTAAAGAAAATATTTTTTCTACGTAGGTCTACGCCTAGATCAGTAAGAAGAGACTGTTCGATCTCAATATCGGGAGTTATTCCTCCTCCTCCATACACCTTTCTCCCCATGTTAGTGTAATATACATTCTCATGGTTTTTTTCTTCAGCTTCTTCCTGCATTTCTATTATCTCTTCTTTAGATATATCACCATTTATTACACGTTCATCCTTCAATAGCTTATCATTAAGATCCTTGTGGATACATCTACCTGATTTTATGTAATATTTTGCAGTTGTTATTTTGATACCATTACCATCTGAAAGCGGGAACAAACGCTGAACAGAGCCTTTTCCAAAAGATGTTTGTCCAACTATTAAACCACGATCCCAATCTTGCAATGAACCAGCAAATATTTCTGATGCACTTGCTGATCCACTGTTGATAAGAACTACAACTGGATAATCACCTCTAATTCTGTTATACTTAGTTAGATATTCCATGTTTGTTTGAGGTGCTCTACCTTTAGTGAATACTACAAGTTTACCTTTCCCAATAAATTCATTTACTGTATTTATTGCTTCTCTGAGAAGTCCACCCGGATTAAATCTAAGATCTATAATGAGTCCACGAATACCTTCTTCCTCTAGATCATCAAGTTTTTCTCTCATATCTGAGGTTGTATTAGCATTGAACTGACGAATTCTCATGTATCCAATTCCATTATCCAGTTTAAATGAGTATGGAATACTGTGTATTTTAATTATTTCACGTATTATATCGAATTCCAATTCATCTTTCACTCCTGGTCTGATGATAGAAATTAAAACTTTTGTACCAGGTTCACCACGCATTTTCTTTATGGATTCATCTGTTGAAACACCAACAACACTTTCTCCATCAACTTTGGATATTTTATCACCAGCAAGAATACCCATTCTGTAAGCAGGAGTTCCTTCTATTGGTGCTACAACGGTTATATAATCGCCTTTCTTGTCTATCGAGATACCAAGTCCGCCAAATTCACCTTTTGTGTCTGTACTGAATTTATCAAATTCATCAGGAGTGAAATAATGTGTATGCGGATCAACTTCATCCAGCATTCCTTTGATAGCAGAGTCTATCAGATCATCCACATCAAGTTCCTCTACATAATTCTGTCTTACATTGAAAAGTACTTCACTGAATAATTTTAGTTTTTTGTATATATTTGTATCTTCAGAATTAGATGCGTCTACATTTACAAAATTAAAAAGTAGAATGCCAATAATAATCCAACCGATCACGCTTGCTGAGAAAAGGATTTTACTCATTTTATTTAACTCTTCTTTCATATAATCAACTCCTTGTCTATAATATTAATTACATCATTATGAATTTCTTTAATACTTTTATTACCATCTAATACGACAAATCTTTCGGGTTCTTTATTAGCCAATTCTAAAAAACCATTTCTAACTTTTTTGTGGAATGCCATCGATTCCTGTTCTAACCTGTCAGCATCTTTTGATAAAATTCTGGATAAACCGATATCCTCTGGTAAGTCCACCAGAAAAGTAATATCCGGAACAAGTCCAAAAGTTGCATATCTTCTAATTGTGTCAATAAGCTTTCCATCTATCTTTCTGGCAACACCCTGATAAGCAAAAGTAGAGTCGTAATATCTATCGGAAATAACTATCTTTCCTTTTTCTAGTTCAGGAATGATCCATTCTCCCGTATGTTGGCTTCTGGAAGCCATATATAAAAGAACTTCTGTTTCAGGTAGCATCTCTTTATTATTAACACTTAAAAGCATTTTACGGATCTCTTCTGCTATTTTGGGTCCACCAGGTTCACGTGTAAGAAACACATGTTTTCCTGATTTTATTAAAAATTCTTTTAGCATTCGTGCTTGTGTAGATTTTCCACAGCCTTCAATTCCTTCAAAAGTAATAAACAAACCTTTTTTCATTATGTTGCCCTTTTTTTAATAATATTTATTAAATTTGCTCCTAAAACCATAGCATCCTCTTCTGGAGAATGATAATAATTTTTTCTTGATCCAATCACAACAAATCCCAATTTTTTATACAGCTTTTTTGCTGCTTGGTTAGATTCACGCACTTCGAGAAAAAATTTGAAGCATTTTTCGTCCAGTAATTTACTCATAAGGAACTGAACAAGAGCTTTTCCAAATCCTTTTCTTTGAAAATCTGAAGCAACTGCAATGTTCGTTATATTAAACTCATCGAGAAGCTTCCAACCACAAATATAACCAATAATTTTATTTTTGATCTCCAAGACATAAGCGTATTGCTTTTCAATTTCTTCTATAAACATCTCCTCTTCCCAAGATGTTGCAAAAAGTTCTTTCTCCATTCTCATAATGTTGGGAATATCTTCCCTTTTCATTTCCCTGATCTTTTCTTTCATTAATAATATAATTTTTGCCCTGGATAAATCATGATAATACCATTTCGTGTTTTGAGATTATTCCCAGCAATCAGGTTCTTTTGCGAGATACCTAATTTTTGCGCTATAGTTCCAACTGTGTCTCCCTTTTTTACAGTGTGATAGTTATTTGTCTTTTGAACTGTCCCGCCGGAACTGGTTCCATAAAGCTTAAGTTTCTGTCCTGGATGTATAACATTAGAGTTTAGATGATTCAGATTTTTAATTCGAGAAACTGTTGTTTTATATTTTTTCGCAATATTATATAAATTATCTCCTCGTTTAACAATATGATGAGTGAAAAAACCTGCGTTTTTATTAAGAAAACGTTTTTCTATCTTTGCTAATAATTCCTTGTC
>JAUVKM010000149.1 GCA_030596265.1 Candidatus Cloacimonadota bacterium | reverse complement strand
ACTGTATATTCCAAATTCACCATAATTACTGGAATAAGGAATCGTATAAGATTTATTCTCAATTTCTGTAATTCCCTTAATGATATCGGAAATATTTTCCGTAAAACGCAGATTATTCACCACTTTTGTGATCTTGCCATCTTCGATCAAAAATGTTCCATCACGAGTTAAACCGGTTATAGATGTCTCTTTTCGATTTATGAAATTCATATAATGCAAACTGGAAATATAAAGTCCTCTTTTTACCAAGCCGATCATTTCACCAAGCTCCTTATCGCCTGTCTCCATTACAAGTGCAGCTCCTTCTGTCCCATTCTTTTTCATCTTAAGTTTATGTCCGTAGTAATTATCAACAAAGAAATTCTTAAAAACACCCTTCTCAATAATTGAAAGTTTTTTATATATATGACCATCTCCATTATAATCGAAATTAATAAGTTCAGGATGGTTTGGATCATCGGTGATCGTAACATTCTCCGGGAAAACTTTCTCATCGATCTTACCTTCAAAGTAACTCTGTTTAGAATCCAGACTCTGAACATGAATGCTACTTTCCAAATGCATAAAATATTCACCGATACAGCGTGGAGCTAGCACAACTTCATATTCACCTGCATCGACATCTACAACTTCACCTGTTGCAGCTTTTACTTTTTCCACCAGGTTAGAAGTAAATTCTTCTTCATTAAAATTCTCAAACTTTTCTCCACCATAAGCTTCTAAAACTGTAACTTCATTTTTCTGATTTACAGCCTTACACTCCAAATAAATGGGAGAGCTGATCTCACGTTTATCCAAACCGTTACTATTGATAATGTAAAGTGTTCTATAATTGCAGATGAATGTTCCATATATCTTGAAATCGTAGGATTCTACAGCTTTTGAGAATTTCTCTAAAATCTCAATTTTTTTATTGAGGGATACTTTTTCGATATTGTTAATCTTTTCTTTTTCTGTCGATTTGCTCAAATCATCTTCCAAATCTACAAAATCAGGATCTTCGGGTAATTGATCGATTAATTTCAAAACATCATCTATCTTATTCTGGAGAATCTCTTTAGTTGGATCTTTTAATGAAAAGCTGTAGGATTTCTTTCCTTTATAAATCGTTGTAGAAAGAGATATTGATGTTTTAGAGATGTTGTAATTGATCTGGCTTTGATAAAACCTTAAGAAATCCGTTTCCCAGATCTTATAATGAAAATTTAGTTTTAGCTGGGGATATTTCTCGCAAATCTTAATTAATTCTTTCTGAAATTGCATTCTTCCTCCTGTTTATTCTTTAATACGACAACTGGAAATAGATAATAATTTTTGTAAATGAAAAGATATTTCTATTACTTTTTAGTTGACCTATAATATAATATATTTAGTTTATCTATAATTATCTAAATAAAGAATTAACATAAAAAATTTGTTTTGGTACTTAAGTAAATTGGGAGATTATTTTGAAAAAGATTATTTTTACCGCATTTATCATGTTGATGGCATCATTTGTTTATTGTTGGAGTAGCGTTGGTTTCAAAATTAAAGATCATGATCTTATTAATGAATATCTGCTTCCCGCCTGGGGATATTCGATTTTTGATATCGATCTTTCTGGCAATGGTTATTATCGCCGAAGCGATACAGATTATAAAAGATTTCAGGAAACTTATGACATTAGATTATCACCAAACTATAATCGTATTTTTGAATCGGAAAAACTAAAATATTCGCTTAATTCTTACTTTGGTTCCAACTTGAGGTATTCAGGGCATGAAAATGAGGATCAGAATACGAACGATATCTATAGAGATTATAATAATTATATAGGGTTTGATGGGGATTTTGATTATTATGTTACGAATAATTTGTTCCTCAACCTTTCAGCAGATTCTCGCTTCACATATTATGAACAAAATCTTTCTCAGGATTCTCAGGATTATTTAAATCGTGGTATATTTACAAACTCATTTATTGGGATTGGATGGGGAATGATACGAGATGTAAGTCCGGTATTTCGAGCTTTAAGGTTACGGGAAAGAGTGGAAGCCTTGAATAAGGAAATGTCTCTTTCTGAAAACCAGATTGAAGCTCTTTCAGACAAATTTGCGCTTTATTACCAATATGCAAATTTATATGACAGATACGAGAAATATTTTTGGAAAGAGATATCTCCTATCCTGGGAAATAATTTTGATGCTCTTGGTCTCTCCGAAAATCTATATCTTACCGAAGTTATGAGAGAATATATTAAACGTCATCAGGGCAATGAAATTCTACTTGGAATCGATTTCTGGCAGAATTATAATATCGAACCTGATGGTGATAAAACTAAAGAATTTCATCTTGGACCAAGTTTAAGTTATAATTATTACGATAATATCAATCTCAAATATCAAATCGGAATAAATTCAAAAATATCTTATCTCAAATATCTAAGTGATGAGTCTTCTGAAGATTCAAAGTTCATAATCGATTTCACTAATAGTCATCATTTTGATATAACAGATCGTATCAGATGGAATTCCAGTATAAGTCTGAATTACGATTATACTTGGTACGAGAATTTTAGTGGTTCTGTAATATTAATTACACTATCATCGTATATCAATTATTTTATAGAGAATAATCTTGCTTTAAACTGTCAGTTGACATCGAAATTAACACACGTAAGCTCAGAAATTTATGAAAACGATGCCAATGATTATGGATACTCTGATTTGAAACGTGATGAGTATGTGAGTATTTATTTCGGGTGTAGATATTATTTTGGTAATATGTTTTAATAATTTTTTATTTATGCGGAGGTTATGATGAAGAAAATAATTACATGTTTATTTATAATTTTTATAGGGATTTTATTTGCAAATCCGATAGTTCCTCATATTACGATTACCGAAATAACTTTTAATAACTCTGATTGGCAGATAGAATTGTATAGCGATTTTCTGGGTGAATATACTAATCTTGATAGTTGTCAAATCATTTGTTCTGCTGGAAGTTCCTTTTTTCAATTGGGAATCGAATATGAATTATGTAGCTATTTAGAAGTTACTAATACTGATCTTATAACACAACTTTCGATTAATCCCGAAAGCGATTCAATTCGCATTTTCTTTTTAAACGAGAGTTACTCATATTTAGATTACGGAACTTTAAACGATATGGTTTTAGCACCTTCTTATGAGCAATCTCTTCGATCTGTTGGGTTATCAACAAATGCTATGGATACTTACTATATATTTGCAAAAGATAATACACCATCAATGGGTGAACCGGATGATGGTTTGGGGTTTAAGGGTATTTTTTGTGGTTATGTTTATGATTCATTGATGAATCCAGTCGAGAATGTCGTGATTGACCATACTCCGGATTGCATTAGTATCCCCGATATTGTAACAGATGAAAATGGATACTTTGAAGTAGAACTTTATGCTTTCAACTATGATTGCAATATTCATCTGGGGACTCTTGTTTCAATGGATTCTATTATTTCAATCGAGCCGGATATTAATAATTATTACGAATTTGTCTTTGAAGATTATGTAAGTTCTGATGAGTATGAAATATCACTTCCTCCTTCATACTACAATCTTACAAACTACCCTAACCCATTTAATCCTACTACAGAAATCAGTTTTTCCATACTACAAACATCCTCATCTTTAGCTATTGAGATATTTAATTCACGTGGTCAAAAAATAAAATCACTACAAATCCCTAATCCCTCATCCCGGAATCCTAATCAGATCACCTGGGATGGTACTAACGAAACAGGTAAACAAATTCCTTCCGGAGTTTATCTCTACAAACTTGTTTCCAATGGAAAAGAACTGGCAGTGAATAAGATGCTGCTTTTAAAATAATTGAACGACCTACCTGATCATTTAAACAAGTTAGCAACTTGCTATCCAAAGATTTGGAGAAAATAATGAAAAAATTTATCCTTTTTACTTTAACTCTTATACCTTTCTTTCTTTTTTCTCAAATCCAATGGCAGAATAACGGTATGCCGGTATATTGCGGTGAAAATGTAAATTGGACAGGCACTACAATAAACAGTTCTGATGGAAATATGGTGATGATCTGGTCGGACAGTAGAAATGGTGATCGCAGTGTTTTTGCACAAAAGATTACTCCTAATGGCAATCTACTTTGGGGAAATGAAGGTATAGTAATCAATGATGATCTCGATACTCAATACTCTCCTGTAGCAACAACTACCATGAATAACGAAATCATCATAGCCTGGGTTAGTCATTATGGAAATTTCGAGATGGAAATTCGAGTTCAGAAAATTGATGCTTTTGGTAACAGATTATGGCAGGATGAAGGAATTTTGCTATTTACTGGTAATGATGTATTTCCATATAGAATCCAAATAATAGATGATACATGTGGTGGGGGGTTTGTAGTGTGGAGAAATTATACACTTGAACCCGACCCTGTTACAGTAAAAGGTTTGCACGTCTTAGCTGATGGTTCTATCGATAGTAGCTGGAATGCCGGTGGAAACATTTTGATCCAAAATCTACAACCATATAATTTTGATATCTTACCTGATGGATTTGGCGGTTTCATATATGCCTGGCGAAATATGGATGATTTGATTATTCAACGAATCGGCTCAAATGGAAATCCACTCTGGGGAGATGCGGGAATTGTCTTATGTGAAGAAACTGTTTGCAATGATCATATTGGCGTTGTTAGTGATAATAATGGTCTATTCAATTTCTTCTGGAAAGATTCAAGAAATACAAATCCCAACATGATATATATGCAGAAAGTCGATATTAATGGAACCTCTCTTTTCCTGGAAGATATTAATATATATACAACTACCAATGATCTGAGCAGAATAGATGCAATCTACACAACCGATAATAATCTGGCAATTTATTGGACTGAGTATGATTACCCCCAATCTATGATAAAAACTCTAAAACTGGACACATCAGGCAATACATTATATGATCCAATTAATATCTTTAATAGTGTATATTCATGTTATAACTTGGGTATAATTTCCGATAATAATGGTGGTTACTGGATGAAATGGTATTTTTTTGGTAATGCTGAAGAATTGTATGTACAACACATAGATGAATCAGGAGCGATAACATTGAATAATAATGGATTATTTATATGTGAGGCAATACAATATGTTTGCAGATTTGCTATCAATCTAACTTCAGATAACAGAGCTTTTCTTAGTTGGAGTGATGAATCAACAGGAAATAATAGCCTTTATATTCAGGTTGTTGATGAAGCTGGAAATCTTCAATTTCCCGAAGATGGACTTAACATTTATGGAGGTTCATCCGGATACACTTATGATCTGGAAGTTTTTCCCAATGAAGATAATCCAATTTTCATTTGGATTAATAGTAGTAGTGCGGGATTACGTATATATGCACAATCACTGAACTCGTATGGTTCGCCTGTTTTCGACGAAAATGGAATTCCCATTACACCATTGTTTTCAAATAGTCAGGAAAATTTTGATGCAAACATACCTTCGGGGTCAAATGAAATTGCGATTGTATGGGAAATGAATGAAGAAGGAAATAAGCAAATTTATAGTCAAGCAGTTGATTTTAATGGTAATTACCTCTGGTCAAATAATTATGGTTTAATAATAGGACAATCTTTTGCTCAACAAGAAATACCCAAAATCTCTTCTATAAATAACTCGGGAACATACGAATATTATATTGGTTGGGAAGATTTTACGGATTATATGGATTCGCGTATAATGTGTCAGAAGATTGTTGATGGTAATTTAGAATGGGGAACAGAAGGCAGGATTCTTGCCGATAGAGAAGGCAATGATGAATTGACTGATATTTTAGAGAATTACTATATTTGGCAAAGTGTTGGAAATAATGAAAACATATTCTGTATAAAGGTAGATGAAAATGG
>JAUVKM010000096.1 GCA_030596265.1 Candidatus Cloacimonadota bacterium | reverse complement strand
ACTTCAGTTTATATTGAGGAGCATGAAGTTTTAGTCCGTATCATGAAAAACGGAAAAGAAGAGCTTGCCTACGATATTCCTAATGTTCCAATTAAGGCTTTAAGAAACTTGGATAAATCTGGTGTTATAAGAGTTGGATCTGTTGTAAGAGCAGGTGACATCATTGTTGGTAAGATAACTCCGAAGAACGTAGATATCGATCCTTCCCCGGAAGAAAATCTTATGCGTGCTCTTTTCGGTGACCGTGCCGGAGATTTTACCAATAGCTCACTTAAGGCGAAACCTGGAATGGAAGGTGTGGTTATTGATGTGAAGGTTTTCTCGCGTCTTGAATCTACAGAAGAATTTGAAGATCAAGAATTAAAACTGGAATCTCTTCAACGCATCAAGCAGGAACACAAAGAGAGACAGAAAAAAATCCAGGAATATCTTCAAGGTAAACTGGAGAAAATTCTTGTTGGAAATACTGCTAAGAACATTGTTGATGAAAAAACAAATATGTTCTTTGTTCCTTCCGGTATAAAGATTACAAAAAATTCTTTAAAAAAGATAAATTTCAAGCGCCTGAATCTAGATTACGATCTGGTAGAAGATGCTGAAATGAACCAAAATATATACAATGAGATTATCCTGAAAGCTAAAGTAGCTTATGAAGAGAGTGACAACATCTTCAAAAAAGCTAAAGAACGTCTTAAACATGGTGACGAACTTCTTTATGGTGTTCGTAAAATGGTAAAGGTATATATTGCCAAAAAGCGTAAAATCGCAGTTGGTGATAAAATGGCTGGTCGTCACGGAAATAAGGGTGTCATATCTAGAATAAGTCCGATTGCCGATATGCCTTATACGGAAAATGGTGAATCAGTTGACATTATTTTGAACCCACTTGGTGTACCTTCCCGTATGAATATCGGTCAGATCATGGAAACCCACCTTGGTATGGCAGCTAAGATTCTTGGGGTTAATTTTGAAACTCCTGTTTTCGACGGTGCAACTCTTGCTGATATTGATAAATCAATGAAGAAAGCCAAATTGGAATTAGATGGAAAACAAGTACTTTATGATGGGAAAACAGGTGAACCTTTCAAAGAAAGAGTTACAGTCGGAGTTATGTATATGCTTAAACTTAATCACCTGGTTGCAGATAAAATGCATGCTCGTTCTACCGGACCTTACTCACTTATCACACAACAGCCTTTAGGTGGTAAAGCTCAACATGGTGGTCAAAGATTAGGAGAGATGGAAGTATGGGCACTTGAAGCATACGGTGCTTCTCGTCTTTTAGAAGAGATGCTAACTATCAAGAGTGATGATGTCGAAGGTAGAACTAATGCATTTAAAGCTATTACAAGCGGCATGAATCCGCCGAAACCCGGCATCCCGGAATCTTTCAATGTGTTAGTAAGTGAATTAAAATCCCTCTGCTTTGACGTTGAGTTTCTTGCAGACAAGAAACATAATGGAGGCCTGTAAGTGATTAGAGATATTAAGCGAGATAAAAGAATAGAAAATTACGATAAAGTAAGAATCAAGATAGCTTCTCCCGATTCGATCCGTGAATGGAGTTATGGAGAGGTTACAAAACCTGATACTCTTAACTATCGTACTCTTAAACCTGAGAAAGGTGGACTTTTCTGTGAAAGAATTTTTGGTCCTGAAAAGGATTACGAATGTAGTTGTGGAAAATATAAGAAAAAGCGTTTCCAAAATACTGTGTGTGACCGTTGTGGTGTTGAAATCACTACTTCACGAGTACGTCGTTCACGTATGGGTCATATTGAATTGGCAGTTCCAATTTCTCACATCTGGTTTGTAAAAAGCATGCCAAGTGTAATTGGAACACTACTCAATATGCCTGTTAGTAAATTGGAACGTGTTCTCTATTATGAATCATATATTGTCCTTAATCCGGGTGATAGTGATTATGAAGAGAGAGATCTGGTAAATGTTGATGAATACTACGAGATCAGAGATCGTATTGGTGAAAATTTCGTTGCCTTGATGGGTGCAGAAGCAATCAAAGTTCTACTTGAAGAGATTAATCTTGAAGATGAAGCAATGAACCTGCGCACGATCATTAAGATGGAAACTTCCATTCAGAAGAAGCAGAAAGCAATTAAACGCCTTAAGGTTATTGATGCTTTCCGTAAATCCGGCAATAATCCTGGCTGGATGGTTCTAGAAGTTCTCCCTGTCTTACCACCAACCCTAAGACCTTTGGTTCAACTTGACGGTGGTAGATTTGCCACAGCTGATTTCAATGAACTTTATAGGAGAGTGATTACTCGTAATAACAGACTTCGCGGACTTATCGATATTAATGCTCCTGAAGTTATCTTAAGAAATGAAAAGCGTATGCTGCAGGAAGCAGTTGATGCTCTTATTGATAACTCTAGAAAATCTAGACCGGTAAAAGGAAGAGGGAACAGACCTCTTAAAGCTCTTGCCGATCAGCTTAAAGGTAAAAGTGGTAGATTCCGTCAAAACCTGCTTGGTAAACGTGTGGATTATTCCGGACGTTCAGTGATTACCGTTGGACCTAATCTCAAACTTCATCAATGTGGATTACCTAAAGAGATGGCTATCGAACTTTTCAAGCCCTTCATCATTGAAAGACTAGAAAAGATCGGTGAAGCAGAAAAAGCAAAAACAGCAAAGAAATTAATAGAAAAGAAACGTCCTGAGATTTGGAAGATCCTGGAAGACGTTATAAAAGATTATCCTGTTCTTCTGAATCGTGCACCAACATTGCACAAACATGGTATTCAGGCATTTATGCCGGTACTTACAGAAGGAAAGGCAATAGAACTTCATCCACTTGTTTGTATCCCATATAATGCGGATTTTGACGGTGACCAGATGGCTGTTCATGTACCTCTTTCCAATGAAGCCCAAATGGAAGCACGAGTTCTTATGCTATCAACAAGAAATTTGTTACTTCCTGCCAGCGGAAAACTTGCTATGGCAACCAACCAGGATATCGTTCTGGGTAATTATTATTTAACCGTTTTAAAATATAAGAAACCGGAAGATACCCAAAAATTGAAATATTTCAGTTCTTCTGATGAAGTGCTGCTTGCCTATGAACAGGAAGATCATTTAAAAAACCAAAAAGGGCAAATTGCAGATAATGTCGATTTAGAACTATATACATGGATCAATGTTCTCATTGATGGAAAGATCATTACTACAACCATCGGTCGGGTTATTTTTAATCAAACCCTTCCTCCTGAACTTTCTTTTAAGAATTATACTTTTACAAAAGGTAAATTGAACGATCTATCTATGGAATGCTATGAAACTATTGGACAAGCAAGAACAGCAGGATTTCTTGATAACATTAAAGATCTTGGGTTTAAATATGCAACAAAAGCGGGTATTACATTTAGTTCTAGTGATGTAATTTCTCCAAAAGATAAAAATAAATTTATAGCAAAAACAGAAAAAGAAGTAGCTAAGATCATAACCAGTTATATGAATGGTGAAATTACTGAGACAGAACGTTATAACCGTGTAATTGACAAATGGAAATTAACTACTGAGAAAGTTACAGATCTTCTTATGAAAGAATTAGAAGCTGATCAAGGTGGTTTTAACTCAATAAATATGATGTACCTTTCTGGTGCTCGTGGTGGTAAAGACCAGATCAAGCAACTTGGAGCTCTTCGTGGTTTGATGGATAAACCTTCACGTGGTACTTCCGACAGAGGTGCCGAAGTTATTGAAACTCCAATTAAATCTAACTTTAAAGAAGGTCTTACAGTTCTTGAATACTTTATCTCTACTCATGGCGCACGTAAGGGTCTTGCTGATACAGCTCTCAAAACCGCTGATGCAGGATACCTCACAAGACGTCTTGTAGATGTTGCTCAAAATGCTGTAATAACTAGTGAAGATTGCGGAACAATCGAAGGTATTACCGTTAGTGCTCTTAAAGAAGGTTTGGAAACTGTAGAACCACTCTATGAAAGAATTAAAGGTAGAACAACTGCTGAAGATATTATAGACCCTGTTACAGAGAAGATTATCGTGTTTGCAAATTCTGAGATCACAAATGAGATGGCTCAAACTATTCAAAATCATGGCATCAACTCCATCAGGATCAGATCCGTATTGACTTGTGAATCTAAGAATGGAATTTGTGCAAAATGTTACGGAAGAAATTTGGGCAACAATAAACCTTCTACCATCGGTGAGCCTGTGGGTGTAATTGCTGCACAAAGTATTGGTGAACCTGGAACCCAGCTTACACTCCGTACTTTCCATATTGGTGGTACAACAAGTACCGATGTGGACCTGGCTGAAGTGGCTGCAATCACAGACGGTACTATAAAGTTTGTAAAAATGAATACAGTTACAAACCGAGATGAGGAACTTATTTCCAGTGGTTATTTCGGAAAGATCAAGATAATTAGCGATGAAGATGGTTCTGAATTGGAATCATATAAAGTGGAATACGCTGCTACTATTTTTGTACAGGATGGTCAAAAAGTTGTTAAGAATACTAAATTGTTCAGTTGGGACCATTATAATAATCCACTTATTGCTCCTGCTAAAGGTGAACTTAAATTCGAACATTTTATAAAAGATATTACTTACAAAGAAGAATTTAATGAACTGACAGGTTCAAGAGAAATCACAATTATCGAATCAAAAGACCGCAAACTTCAAGCTCAGTTCAAGATCATTCCAAAAAAAGGTAAACAGATCCTTGTTCCTATCCAATCTGGCTTGATGGTTGAGGTAGAAGATGGTATTTATGTATATCCAGGTGATGTACTTGGTAAATCTTCCCGAATTACTATAAAACAAAGTGATATCACTGGTGGTCTGCCACGAGTTCAAGACCTTTTCGAAGCTCGTGTACCAAAAGAAAAAGCTATTCTTTCTGAAATCTCTGGATTAGTTTCTATTGGAGATCTCTCAAAATCCGGACGTGTAATTTACATTAATGCAGGAGAAGAGACAGAAAAGAAATATATAATTCCACCTGGAAAAAGAATTATCGTTCACGAAGGTGATAGAGTTGACAGTGGTGATGCTTTATCAAGCGGTCCTCTAGATCCTCACGATATTCTTAAAGCAAAAGGTATCACTGCTGCTCAGATGCTTATTGTTAATGAAATCCAGGAAGTTTATAGAAAACAGGGTGTAAAGATCGATGATAAACACATTGGTGTGATCATTCGTCAAATGTTTAAAAAAGTTAGAATACTCAATCCGGGACATACAATGTTCCTGGAAGGTGAGATCGTAAATAGAAATCAAGTTAATAGAGAAAACAAGCGCATTGAAAAAGAGGGTGGCGAAGGAGCTACCTTTGAGCAACTTCTTCTGGGTATTACAAAAGCTTCGCTGTTAACAGAAAGCTGGCTTTCTGCAGCTTCGTTCCAAGAGACCACAAAAGTTCTTACTCAAGCTTCTATTGAAGGGAAAGTAGATAATCTTGAAGGTCTTAAAGAAAGTATTATTATCGGTCATAGAATTCCGATAGGTACTGGAACCAAGTTCTATAATGACCAGGTTAAAAAAGCTATTGATGAAGGTAAATCAATTACCGAGATCATTCAAGAGTTTGCTCATCAGGAAAAAGAAGAATCGCTTGATGATATCCTTGATTTCTAATAAATAAACGGAGGAAATAGTGCCAACAATTAATCAGTTGATACGTAAAGGCAGAAAGAAGATAGTGAAGAAAAAGCAAAATAGAGCTCTCGATTCCTGCCCACAAAGAAGAGGTGTGTGTACAAGAGTTTACACAACCACACCAAAAAAGCCGAACTCAGCTCTACGTAAAGTTGCCAGAGTACGTCTTACTAATGGTGCAGAAGTAACAGTTTATATTCCTGGAGAAGGTCACAACCTGCAGGAACACAGTATCGTTCTCGTTCGTGGTGGAAGAGTTAAAGACTTACCTGGTGTTAGATATCACATCGTTCGTGGTGCACTTGATACAGCAGGTGTTGATGGTCGTATTCAATCTCGTTCGAAATACGGAACGAAAAGACCTAAGAATTAGGAGGATGTAGATGTCAAGAAGACGAAAAGCAATTGAAAGAGAGATATATCCTGATCCGAAATATAAGAGTATTGTTTTAAGTAAATTTATCAATGCTGTTATGAAAGAAGGTAAAAAGAGTTTAGCTGAGAAGATCGTTTACGGTGCATTGGAAATCATCGAAAAGAAAACTGGTGAACCTGCGCTCGACGTATTCACTACTTCAGTAGATAATGTAAGACCTCTTATTAAAGTGGTTTCACGTCGTATTGGTGGATCAAACTATCAAGTTCCTACAGAAGTTACTAAAAAGAACGCTCAGGCAATGGCATATAGATGGATCATTTCTTTCTCCAGGCAACGAGCTGAGAAAACTATGATTGAACGCCTTGCAGGCGAGCTCTTGGCTGCTTATAAAAAAGAAGGTGCCAGCATAAAACGCCGTGAAGATGTTCATAAAATGGCGGAAGCTAACAAGGCATTTGCTCACTTTAGAGTTTAGTAAAAAATCGCCTTATGTCAAAAAACAGAGATTTATCTGAGATACGTAATATTGGCATAATGGCTCATATTGATGCTGGTAAAACAACAACTACCGAAAGGATATTGTTTTATACCGGCATCATTCATAGAATGGGTGAAGTTCATGACGGAAATGCCGTAATGGACTGGATGGCACAGGAAAAAGAACGTGGCATCACGATCACCTCAGCTGTAACTACTTGCTTTTGGAAAAAGAAACAAATAAATATTATCGATACTCCCGGTCATGTTGATTTCACTGCCGAAGTTGAACGATCACTAAGGGTATTAGATGGAGCTATTGGTGTTTTCTGTGCAGTAGGTGGTGTGGAACCACAATCAGAAACAGTATGGTATCAGGCTGATAGATATAAAGTTCCCCGCATAGCATTCATCAATAAAATGGATCGGTCAGGTGCAGATTTTGAACATGTAATCGATATGATCCATGACCGCCTTACTAAGAATGCAATTGCTGTTCAATTACCGATTGGCAGGGAAGACAATTTTGAAGGTATAATCGATCTTATCAGCATGAAAGCTATTTACTTCGATCAGGCGACAATGGGTCTAGAATATCATACTAAAAAAATTCCTGATGAATTACTAGAAACTGCTGAAAGAATGCGAAACCAACTTTTGGAACATATCTCAGAATACGATGATAACCTCATGGAAAAATATCTTGAAGAAAAGGATATAACGCAGCAGGAGATCATTTCAGCTATCCGCAAAGGTGTAATTAAGCATCAATTTATTCCAGTATTATGCGGTTCTTCTCTTAAAAATAAGGGAGTACAACTTCTATTGGATGCTATCAATGATTATCTGCCATCTCCCCTGGATGTTCCCCCTGCAATCGGCACATGTGCAAATGGAGAAGAAGAAG
>JAUVKM010000094.1 GCA_030596265.1 Candidatus Cloacimonadota bacterium | reverse complement strand
AACAAGTGCACCGCAGACTATTATTTTATCCTTACATGAATCGTCTACTTTAGAAGGTTCGATAATTTCTTCAGGCGTAGAAGCAAGCATCTTGATCTCACCGGAGCGTTCTCCGCTGAGCCCGAAGATACCTTGAATGTAAGCAGATTTATTTTCTATAATAACGCCTTCTTCTTTTACCACTTCCACAACCAAACCATCGATAAAAGCTTTTACTTGAATGGGAACTTTAGGTTCACGCAGCAGCATCTGTCCGGTTAATTTAGAAATATTTTCAATTTCACCATCGAGCGGAGATTTAACGGAAGTTTTAAAGAAACCGAAAAATCCGTTCGTTTCTGCCATTACCTGCCCTTTCTTTAATTCATCACCGGCTTTAACTTTGAGGTACTGCCCTAACATTTCGGCAGGTACACCAAGTTTATTAGCCAGGTTGAAAGGAACCACTTTACCGGGAAGAAGGGTTTCTGCAACTACATCTTCCGCTTTTACTTTATCGCCTTTTTTAACTAGAACCTTTCCTTTAAGAGGAAGAATTCTGTCTTTCTTAAGAACTATACTTTTTGTTACTGTTAATCCTGGGGAATATGCTTGAGCCATTCTAACCTCCTATAAAATTTCTTCGGGATAAACGTCGAATTCTTTCATCCACTTCTTAAGTAGCGGAACACGCTGAGAAGCATCAACCGGCAATACGAACGGTCGTCTTCCTCGAGTATCCAAAACTATTCCAACAACACCACCATGCAGATCACAAGACATTTCCTGATTTTTACCTGCGCCAATATCCAATCCTCTACCCGGTTTTAAAGTAGCTTTTGCCACTTCACCAACACCGCAAGGAATAAGCCTTACTTCACCAAATGGGATACTTTCTTCAAATACTTCTCCAGAAGGAAGTTCAAGTTTTGCAACTAGAGCAATTTTACCCGGTTTCATTGTGCCTACCGGAGCTACGCAGCTTCCAAGATAAATAAGGCAGTCTTTTTCGAATACTTCTGTAGCTGCTTTTTCACTGATCTCTGCCAGAACACCAAGTTGAGGCATCATGAAGATACTATCAACAGCAAGTCTGGTAATTCCTTCCGGCAGGAACGCATCGATCAACATCATTACAGATTGATTTCTGCGCGGAGCGTGTGACATTACGCCGCCTGAGCCAACCAGAAGATCCAGACTCATCATATTTACAATACTTGCACCAGATACTGACTGAGCAAATGCGTCGGCTATCTCACGTTTTTTCTGTCCGCCCTTTAGACCCACTGCAAATTCTTTATGTTGGATAAAAGCGTATTTCAGAGCTTCTTTGGCAATTGCCTGTTCCAGCACAAGTTCTTCTAGTTTTTGTGGAATTGTAGTTGGACGGATCATTTTATTTTTTATCATATTAAGAAGTTCAGATTCATCGATATCAAATGGAACCCAGCGCAGAATATTTGCTAATCCGGCAGTTGCCAAAACGTTGGAAATACTGTAACTCATTCCCAAATTCGCACTCACAGTTCTATTAAATACTTTATCTTCAGAGAAAACTGAGAAAACGTCGGTTGTTGCACCGCCAATATCAACTCCTAGAACTTCAATATTATTAATTTTTGCAATTGTCTGCATAATGTTTCCTACAGCGGCAGGAGTTGGCATAATTGGAATATTCACAAGTTTGCCGTCTATCGGTCCCTTCGTCCAGCTCATCAGTTTATTATATCCTGGAGCCTGTGCCATCACGTGTTCCATAAATAGGTCATGGATCTTATCTCTGGCAGGACCCAGATTTTCTCTTTCTAATACAGGACGAAGATTTTCTGTAATGATAAGATCTGTTTTGTTTTCGAGTGTATCTCTAATAATATCTTGAGCTTTTGTATTCCCTGCGTAAATTACCGGAAGTTTATAGCTGGAACCAAGACGCGGCTTAGGATCGGCAGCACCAACAAGTTCCGCCATTTCCGCAACGTGTTTTGTAGTTCCTCCATCCACGCCCCCAGCCATGAGTATCATGTCCGGTCGCAGTTGACGGATCCTTTCTATCTTCTCATAGTTGGCACGTTTATCGTTGCTGGCAATAAGGTCCATCACAATAGCACCTGCGCCCAGAGCAGCACGCTCTGCGCTCTCTCCGGTCATTTTAGCAACAACACCGGTAACCATCATTTGCAGTCCGCCACCGGCACTACTGGTAGATACATAAGCATCCACGCCTTCACCTTCTTTATCAGAAAGCCAGATCGCTTCATCTTTAATAAATTTGATGCTGTCATCGTTATATTTCAAACGTGCGAGTTCTTCTAATTCCGTAACTGCATTAACAACACCTCTTGTTACATCGTTTAATGGTTTTTCCACAGTTGTGGGAGCTTCACCACGAACTGTCTGGCGGTATTCACCATCGACATACTCAATAAGGATCGATTTTGTTGTGGTACTACCGCAATCGGTAGCTATGATCCTCTTAAGCTTCTGAGCATTGCCCATATTCTCCTCCATTTTACAATTTATTTATCTTATCTTTTTTCTTAATTTTAAATAACTGCAATATTTTGTTTCTTCTTCTTTTTCGTCTTAATCTTCTACTTTTACGTTCCTCACGAAACATATCCACATCAATTTCGTCAATACGTTTTATCAGGAGGCGAACATATTCTTCATTTTCTAATAATACTGCAAATTCCTGGTATTCTTTTGGGTTGAAAATGATCTCTGCAAAGGGAGCTAAAAAATGCATGAGCTGACTACCGATCCTGGCAAGAGGACGCAAAGATTCAATCGTCATTATTGCAGGGGCTGCCATTCTTTTTTTGGCAATAAAATTTGATAATTTTTCTATTAGTTCAATTGCTCTTTCTTCGCTTATTTCCAGAATCATTTAATTTCCCAAAATACTTAATTTATAATTTCCGGTAAAAAATCTGTTAGTACTTTCTGTTGTCAAGACATAGATTACGCCAAAGTAATTAATTATGAGAAGGTTAGTTAACTATGACGGAATTTGGATATTTAATGTGAATAAAGCGTTATTAGCTCCTTTTTGATATTAGCTGGAACTAAAGCTGAAATATCTTTGCCATCCGCAATCATTTCTCTTATAATTGTAGAAGAAATATCAATCGGTTCCATCTCCATGAAATGAAGTTTATCAATATATTCTAGTTCGTTCCAGGCAAATCTATCAATGCCTGGTCGGTGAGCAATAATAAATTGAATATTATCCAAAATCCACTTATAATCGTGCCATTTTTTCAGTTCGGAAATTATGTCGCTGCCGGCAATAAAATAAAATTTATCTTGTGGAAAATCATTATAAAGGCGCATTACAAGAAGTTTTGTATAACTTGGAGTTTTAGTTTCCATATCAAGGCGGGAAATTTCAAAATTTAGTTTGGAAGCTATTGCTTTCTTGGTCAGGTCGTATCTTATTTCTATAGGTAGGATGCTGCTGTGTTCTTTTAGCGGATGGTTGCCCGAAGGCAGGAAGAGTATTTTATCCAGCTTAAAAGAATCAAGAGCAGTCTGTGCCAATTCGATGTGTCCGTTATGCACCGGATTGAACGAACCGCCCAATAATCCAATTTTCATTATTTTATTTTTTCTAATTCAGTTGCAATTTTTTCCGCTTCTTCTGTTTGAGGATAGCGTTTGATGAGTTTTTCTCCGGTAAGCTTTGCCTTCTCAAAATCATCTCTTGCCAGATATATTATTGTAGCATAATAGAGAGACATCCGGTCGGGTTCGTTGTTATTTCCCAATTCTATGATTTCATCAAAATACATCAATGCGCCACTGTAATCGTATAGCTTATAGTAAGCATAGCCATTATAATAACTTTTCATCAGCAGTTTGTATCTGCATTTTTGTATATAATCTATTGCTTCTTTCTTTAAGCTGTCAAAAGGAAATTTCTCTATGAATGTTTCGAAGGCAGAAATAGCTTGGTTTGTCTCATTCTGCGTATAATGCGGATTTAGCGATTCATTGTAATAGCAGATACCAAGTTGAAAATATGCTCTTCCAATATCTTTGTAGTCAGAAAACAGTCGTATCAGTTCTTGATATTCAAATCTTGCCTCGATAAATTTATTCTGGTTAAAATAACAATCTGCCAGCTTCATTTGAGCAATAGGTGTATAAACTGAGTTACGTTCAAAAACTACCTCAGTATAATATGGCATTGCTTTACTGAATTTTTCATTTTCAAATAAGTCATTTGCTATTTCCATCTTCTTTTCAACAGGCATAGTTTTTGCTAATTTATTACTGCTGCATCCAAATAGAGCAAACAGAACAATGATCAGGATTAATGTTTTTTTCACTAGTTTCTCCAGTTTACGCATTCTCAAAAAATGCTTTATAAGCTTTGTATGATGAGTAGATATCGGCTTTACTGGTGAGTTCATAAAGTGAGTGCATTCCTAAAACACCAGGACCGCAATCAATAACTTCTGCACCATGCTCAGCCATGAATTTAGCAATAGTTCCGCCGCCGCCTTCATCTACTTTACCAAGTGCGCCAGTTTGCCAGCACACGTTTTTTTCGTTATAAATATCTATTATTTTAGAATTAAATTCTGCATTTGCATCGTTCGATCCACCTTTGCCACCGCTTCCTGTAAATTTAGTTACACTCACTCCGAAGCCAATGTGTACAGCATTCTCTTTCTCGTGAACAGTGGGAAAATTCGGGTTAATTCCTGCATTTACATCAGCAGATAAAACCTGACTGTTTATAAGTGTTTTTCTTAAGGTTGAGCTATCGTAAGCTTCACCGTTAAATTTAAGAAGATCAGCAATAAAATCTACAATAAAAATAGATTTTGCACCTGTATTTCCATCACTTCCGATCTCTTCTTTATCTGCCAAATATACAATTGCAGTTTTCTCTAATTTCTCTGTTGCATCGAATATCGCACTGGCAGAAGTGTAAGCGCAAATTCTGTCATCCTGTCCGTAACCGAGAACCAAGCTTCTGTCAAGTCCGGCATCACGAGCTTTTCCGGCGGGAACTATCTCAATTTCTGCGCTTAAGAAATCTTCTTCAGTTATGCCGTATTTTTCATGTAATAGAACAAGCGCATTCAGTTTAACAGCTTCTTTTGTCTCTTTATCTTTTGGGTATGGAATTGAGTTGAAAACAATATTCATTTTTTCAGCATCAACAGCTTCACCGATCTTTTTTGTATACTGAACTTTTCTGGCTAAATGCGGAAGTAGATCGGGCATAACAAAAACGGGATCTTTCTCATCTTCACCTATCGTGATCTTAATAGTTTCACCATTCTTTTTTATGATGGTTCCATGAAGAGCAAGTGGAGTAGACATCCATTGATATTTTTTAATTCCGCCATAATAATGAGTTCTCATCATTCCCAGGGTTGTGCCGCTATCTTCAAAAAGCGGGTTCTGCTTAAGGTCAACTCGTGGAGCATCAATATGCGATACAATAAGATTCACGCCTTCCGAGATCGGTTTCTTGCCGATAAGTGCAATACCGGCATTTTTATTTCTGGAGATACGAAAAACTTTTTTAGATTTCTTTCCGTTATCAATTTCTATATATCCTTGTTTCTTTAGTTCTTTTACGTAAAATTCGATAGATTCACGTTCAGTTTTGGCTTCATCAAGGAAGTTTTTGTAACCTTCTGAAAAATTTAAAGCCGCTTTCTGCTCTTTAGCAGAAGCTTCATTCCAAAAGTTTTTTCTTTTATAAGTTAGTTTTTTTCGTAATTCGTCAGTTTTTTTCATTCTTTCCTCTTTATCTTATTTTATTTCTAGTATTTCAAATTCTCTTTTGCCTATTGGGGCAATAACGGTGAATTGTTCACCAATTTTTTTTCCGATCATAGGTTTGCCAACAGGAGATTGAATAGAAATTCTTTCATATTCATCTTCCGATTCAAATATCTCATCAACACCAACCAGTTGTACTTTTCTCAGAGAATTATCTTTAAGCTCTTTCACTAAAACCCTCGCCCCAAATCTTACGGCATCTTTTGGGATATTTGCAACGTCTATAACCTGTAAATGATCCATTCTCTTTTTTAAATGATTAAATTCATTTTCTAAAAATCTCTGTCTTTCTCTCGCTGCATGATATTCTGCATTTTCGCTCAGGTCACCCATTTCACGGGCGGTAACAACCTGTTTTATCACAGTTGGTCTTTCCTTGATGAGTTTTTGTACGCGCTTTCTAAGACGCTGCATTCCTTCTTTTGTAATGTAGTTTGCCATTACTTTTTACCCTTTCTGTTTTTTAGTAATTTTTGTCCATGCAAACCGATTTTTTTAACCTTGATATTTCCACTGTGTGACCATGTATCACAGATAGTTTGAATATTATTATCATAACAGCAAATAGCTTCACAAAGAATTTCTGCAAAGATCGGGTTTCTGGTTGATTGATAATTCTGATAAACGGATAAATAGAATTTCTTATCTTTTTTATAGATAGCCTTTAAGAATTTTGAATTAACCTTCATAATATTTGGAGTTGCATAAAGCCAGGAAGTTTCTAATTTTTTAAAGATAGGCGCAATGAGTTTTGTATCTTGCCCGATAAGTTTATTCAACAATTTAATTATGCTCTCTTCGAGTAACTTATTATCCTTTTTTATCCAGTTAATTATCAGGTCAATATGCTCTAAGGCATTTTTCTTTAGAAGTGGATATATTGCTTTATCCATAACCAGATTACACGTTTTTTGATCATGTGTATTAATGAAGAACTCCTCTATATAATTCAGGAATAACACAGGTTGCTTTTTTATTGCTCGAGCCATAATATAGGCAAATATCATTCCGCCATGCTCACCTTTCTTCTTTAAAATGTAATCGTAGAAATCAAAATATTTATCCGCTTTTTTATATATTTTAGCTGCTATTGTTTTTCCAACCAGAGTAATTACGGCATTTGGAATATTGCCGTCGATTCTTTGCGGATATGCATTATAAACTATATCAATATCATAGTTGCCTTTAGATAATTTTCGCTCTACAAAATCTTGTGTATCCATTTTTAGTCTTTCTTGCCAATCTAATGAAATCATGGTCGTCTCCTTTATGAAATCTAATTAATTATTATGATCTTTCCTTTGCGTGAATCCTTGCCCATTCTAAGAAGATAAAAATATATTCCTGATGAAATCCTGTTGCCGAAATTATTTTCACATTCCCAACTGAAATAGGGCATCAGATCATTTATATTATAAGGACCCACTTTGCTCTCAAAGATCAATTCTCCATCTAAATTATATATCCATATTCTGCCGGAAACATCAGCGGGAAGATTGATAAAATTAACCTTATCAATCAGGCTTTCACTGATATTAAGCGGATTCGGATAAACTATCATTTGTTTTAAATTTTTTAAACCCAACATAGATGTCAAGCTGAAATGACATTTATTACCGCTATTGGAAATTAAATTGCCAGCCAGATCTATAATGTTTTTCACTTTTAAGAAATAGGGCTGATTTGTGTATTTAAGTTCATCTTTAAATTGCATTGCTATATAACACGAATCAGTCTCAAAATATTGTAAGTTTT
>JAUVKM010000255.1 GCA_030596265.1 Candidatus Cloacimonadota bacterium | reverse complement strand
CCTAAATTAGAAAGTTTTTTAATATTTTCCTGAACTATCGGGTTTTCATACATATGTATGTTCATGGCAGGAACGAATAGTACGGGAACTGTTGTTGCCATTATTGTTGTAGAAAGCAGATCATCCGCAATACCGGAAGCTATCTTCCCAATTATATTTGCAGTTGCAGGAGCTATTACAACTATATCAGCCCAATCTGCAAGTGAAATGTGTTCTATATCAGATTCAGCATCGAACATTTTAGTGATAACCGGCTGATGTGTGATAGATTTAAACGTAATGGGACTGACAAATTCACAAGCATGGGAAGTCATGATAGTTTTAACCTCAGCACCCATTTTAGTGAGTTTGCTGGCAAGATCAACTGCCTTGTAAGCTGCTATTCCACCGGTAATTCCCAACAAAATATTTTTATCTTTCAGCATCTTTAAACTCCGTAATCTTAAGTTAGCAAAGAATTTGGCATTGACTTTTTTGTAAAGTTATTTGTTGACTACAATTATGTGTTACCAATAACTTTAACAGCATAAAAATTGCTGTGAGGAATAGATGAAGAAATTAATATTTTTTATTACGATAATAACATTCGTAAATGTCATATTAAATGCAGAAGATGATCTTTCGGGTAGTCTTACGAATTTGTATCAAGATATTGGAGAAGCTTACACAAGACCAATCGTAACAGGATTTGGTACAACAATAAACAGTGGTTGGTTTCATGATTCTGCCCGTGAAGTAGATCTTGGATTGGATCTGGAATACGGATTTGTTGTGATGGGCTCATTCTTCCCTGAAAGCGAAAAGACTTTTGAAGCTACCGGTGATATTATGTTCGGCAGGAATGATGCAGAAACACTCACAACCTTCCTGTTTGGCGATTCTCTACAATATCTTCAAGACTATTTGATAGAAACAATAATGGCACAAAATATTGAAGTTGGAATTTATGGTCCCACAATAGTTGGTTCTGCTGAAGATAGTATTTATATAGTCTTTCCTGAGCAGGATTTTATAATTATCGTACCGGAAACCGGTGATGAAATTCCTATTACAGTTCCTGAACAGATCATTGTTCTTCCCGTTGGAGGTGTGTTAGAAGAGCTTACTATGCTTCCATATTTTACAACCCAATTGAGTATTGGTACAGTATATGGAACAAAATTTATTTTTCGCTTTATTCCCATATCCGAAAATGAAGATGAAATGGGGAATTTTGGTTATTTCGGAATTGGAATTCAGCATAATCCTAATTCATGGCTGCATAAAGATCTTCCCGTAGATATTTCAGTATCCCTATTTACGCAAATGCTTTCTATTGGTGATATTCTAACTGTTGAATCTACAGCTTTAGGAATTAACATAAGTAAAAAACTAGGTTACAAATGGTTGAATTTCACTCCTTACGGTGGTATTTTAATAGAGAATACAATAACAAAAGTTAAATATGATTTCAATTATGTGAATTATAATGGAGAAGATGAAGTTCATAAGATCAGATTCGAGATTGAAGGCGAGAATACTGGTAGAATCACGATTGGTGCCAGCTTCAGGATAGCTTTTATTAATGCAAATATAGATTATAATATTGGAAATTACAGATCTATTAGTGGCGGTTTGGGTTTTGCATTGACTTTTTAGAGTAGATTTCAAAAAGTTTGACAGAAATAGATTCAATGATTAAGAAAACGTTAAGTATTTTAAAATAATAAGGAGGAAAAATGAAGAAAGCGTTTTTAAGTTTATTATTAATAGTAATAGTCACAGCTGTATTTGCTGGTGTTCAGGAGAAACTGGAGCAATTTGGGAAAGATAATGGGATTGTATATGTTAAGCCTTTGGTAACAGCGTTTGGAACGACAATGAATACGGGACTTTTTAATACAGCCAAGGTACTTAAGCCTTTTGCTTTTGGTCTGAATGTGAACACAATGTTAGCTTTTGTGCCTGATGAAGATAAAACTTTTACAGCAATTAGACCGGATCTTTATATTGTTAATCCTATTGATACAACTCAAGTTATCTATCTCTATGCAGATGAAGAATTGGAATCTGCAACAGTATTTGGTGAAGATGGAGCTATTTTTGTGCACAATCCGCTTCTTGATACAATTATAGGTGAAGAAGATGCAGCTCAATTAGATATAGATTTGCCAAATGGTGCGGATTTACCGGCAGTTCCATTTTTAATGCCACAATTTAATCTTGGGTTACCTTTTGGAAACGAGATAATGATTCGCGGTTTCCCCAAAGTTGAGATCAATAAAGACATTGGTGATCTTGGTTTTTGGGGTGTTGGTTTGAAGCACAGTGTAAGTCAGTACATTCCGCTCATCCCAATTGATATTGCAGTACAAGCTGCCTATCAAAACCTCTATGTAGGTGACATTTTAACATTCTCAAATTTCAATGCCAATCTTGAAGTTAGCAAAAAACTTCTTATGTGGACTCTTTATACAGGTGTAGGATACGATAAAACAAACGTTTCCGCTGAATATGATTATACATATCAAATTATAAATGAAGCTAATGAAATTGTTCCTGTTGAACAAAAGATCAAATTTGATGTTGATGGTGAGAATGAAATGAGAGCAACAGCCGGAATCAGATATAGTCTGCTTCTATTGAAACTTTATGCAGATTACACCATTAGTAAATATTCTGTATTTAATGCTGGAATTGGAGTTTCATTTTAGTGGAATTTGATGAAGTAATAATTTCGCGAAAAAGTGTAAGAAGTTTCCAGGATAAAGAAATTTCTGAAGAGATTCTAAATACTATGATGGAGGCAGCTCGGCTGTCTCCATCTTTTCAAAATAGGCAGTGCTGGCGGTTTATAGTTGTAAAAAATAAGAAGATAATAAAAAATTTGGCACTTAGAAGTGGGATAATCAGTAAAGTTAATTTCTTTATCAAAGATGCTCCGGTGGTTATAATAGCTTGTGCAGATCCTGCAAAAAGTGGAACGATAAATAACCAGAATTATTATTTGGTTGATACTGCAATTGCTTTTCAACAAATGATGCTTTCTGCCTGGAATCATGGAATAGGAAGCTGCTGGCTGGCTGCATTTAACGAACGATACGTTCGTGAAATTCTTGAGATTCCCCAAAATATTAGAATTGTAGCTCTCAGCCCATTTGGTTATCCAAAAGAAAAGAAATCATTATATGAAAAGGCTGTGAAAGTGTTTGCACAAAGTAAGAAGAGAAATGAATTTAATAATATTATTTGTCACGATAAATGGAGTTTGCAAAATTAAGTGAACCGGACACAATTTGTTAGGATTTAATTTGGAGTAAAGATATGAAATTAAAAAGAGAATTTATAGAGAAATTACCAAAAACAGATTTGCATGTTCATCTGGATGGCTCAATAAGAATTGCAACGATCTTTGATCTGGCAAAAAAACAGAAAGTTAAGCTTCCTGCTGATACAGAAGAAGAACTGAAAA